>QYPU01000076.1 GCA_007280145.1 Dehalococcoidia bacterium
GCCTGTGTCTGAGAAAAGAATGTTGATAGTAGATGCTGATGCTGTAAAGGCGGTAGAGGAAAACCGAGGTGATATGAGCATCTCGGACTTTATTACTTTTCTTATCGACAGTCATCTGAAACAGGATGTCAATGGGCGGAGTAATGACCATATAAGTAAAGAAGAGTTTCGCCAGTTTGAGCAGGGGATAAGGGAACTGCTGCGCAATTTCCTGGAATTCTTCCTCAGCTACGGACTGGAGCTTGGTAAACAGCCGACAGATAAAGAGCTTGATATACTGAGCCAGAAACTGCAAGCTCTGGGTGCTTCCTCCAAAGCTAAGAGCTCCTAAAAACCCCACAGATTTCCTCATCGATTCCTCGTCTTAGTCCTCCTTTTCCAACCTGATAGAACTATTTTCTAGAACACAATCACTTCCCAATCTAATCAAAGTGTGCTTCGATACTCCTAGTTGATTTATGTTGTTGAAATTGGGCAAGCTCGGGAGCTGTAGGTGTGTCAGTTTCTTTCTTTAGTCCGTGCTTTTATGGTTTTTAGACAGGCTGACAGGCTCTGCCTGTTAGGTATGAGGAAGGGTGTTTGCCGCTGATATTCATCGTAGCCTGGGAACATTTTGGGGAAGAAGAACTTTTCTTGAAGGATAACATAGATGATGTCCATAATTAGCCAGCTAATGGCGGCGAGGAGTAGGGTGGTTGAAGGGAAGAGGAGGATAAGGGCGAGGAAGACAAAAGCGAGCCAAATTACTCCGGGGTGGCGAACCAAAGCATAAGTGCCAGTAGTTATTAGTTTGTTACCTACTCCTTGCTTAGTATAGGTGCTGCGGAAAGGAATCTCGACAAATAGGGAATAGACAAGCAGGCAGAGAGAAATTAGCAGCAGGCAGCCGCCAAGAGGCAAGGTAAAAATTGGCAGCTCGAATTTCGCAGGACTGAGGCAAACCATCACTGTAGCGTAAACCAGGAGGCAAGCTGCCGATAAGCCAACCAGTTGCTTAACTAGCGGTAGACCCTTGAGGCTTACCCAGTCGAAGGCGTAGGCTATCACAAAACCGAAGACACCAATCAGAATATATATCACGGCTTTATTGTAGCTTAAGGCTGAAGCTTGGACAAGCTGGGTTATCCCCTTGTTTCCAAGCTAATAGAACTATCTTCTAGAACACAATCACTTCCCAAGCTGGGCAAAGCGTGCCATAGTATAGTTAGGTTTAGTTAGCTTAGGAGGTGTGTTGTGTCCAAAATTAGGGAACTCTTACGCCAGGGCAGGAAAGAAGAGCTATGGCAGATGTGCTGTGGTTTCCTTGACCTCAGCCTGGAGCAATTTATGGCTATTCAGCGGCGGTTATTACTGGAGCAGCTCGAGCTGCTGAAAGATTGTGAACTGGGCAGAAAAGTAATGCGGGGTGCCATGCCAGAGACGGTGGAGGAATTCAGGGAGCAGGTGCCGCTGACCACTTATGCTGACTATTGCCCTGAGCTTCTGGAGAAAAGGGAGGCTGT
This sequence comes from Dehalococcoidia bacterium, assembly GCA_007280145.1. Lineage (GTDB taxonomy): Bacteria > Chloroflexota > Dehalococcoidia > GIF9 > UBA5629 > QYPU01. The sequence continues at coordinate 1,503 of QYPU01000076.1, forward strand.
CCTGCCGGCAAAGCCTGTTCTCTGGCAGCACACCTCAGGCAGGTCGGGTGAGTATCCTTTCAAGTGGGTGCCTGTTAGCCATAGATTCTGGGAAGAGATGGGGCTAGTCTTGAGCGCTGTAGTAATTTTCGCCACCTGTAGAAGGAGAGGAGACATCGCTTTTGGTGATGGCTCCAAGCTGTTATGTGCTATGGCGCCGACCCCCTACACCCTTGGTTTTTTCGCGCAGAAGCTTGATGAGGAGCTTGGCTTCAAGTTTCTGCCTCCTCTTAGTGAATCAGAGGGCATGTCCTTTGAGGAAAGGATACGGGAAGGCTTCAAGCTGGCTTTAGCTGAAGGTATAGATGGCTTTTACGGCCTGCCGGGGGTTTTGGTAGCTATTGGTGAACAATTCAAGCAGGGCTCAGACAATGTGAAGCTTTCTGCACTGCTGTCGCAGCCAAAGGCGTTACTCAGGTTGATTAAAGGTTTAATTAAAAGCAAATTAGCCCGGCGTCCTCTGTTGCCTAAAGATTTGTGGTCATTAAGAGGTATGGCAGCAGCGGGCACAGATGGTGTTGTTTATAGACAGAAAATCGAGGATATGTGGGGAAGGCATCCCCTGGATGGATATGGTGGCACGGAAGCCATTGTCATAGCTACTCAGACCTGGGACTGCGATGGCATGACCTTTATTCCCAACCTTAATTTTCTGGAGTTCATCCCGGAGGCGGATCATTTCAAATGGCAGCTTGACCATTCTTACCAGCCGAAGACTGTTTTGCTGGATGAGGTGAAAGCTGGCGAGAATTACGAGATAGTCTTCACCAATTTCCATGGTGGTGCCATGGTCAGGTATAGAGTCGGTGATATGGTCAAGATAACATCATTAAGAAATGACAAGTTAGATATCGACATCCCGCAGATGGCTTTCGAGCGCCGAGCTGATGACCTTATTGATATCGCTGGCTTTACCCGGCTGACCGAAAAGGTAATTTGGCAAGCGATTGAGAACACTGGCATTCCTTATGCAGACTGGACAGTTCGCAAGGAAATCGGCGAGATATCGAAGCTGCATCTCTATCTTGAGCTCAAAGACAACTATGTAGCTAGTGAGAGAGGCATGGCGGCAGCGGTGCACGAGCAGCTTAAAAAACTGGATAGCGACTATGCCAGTTTAGAATCTATGATTGGCTTGAAACCGCTTGAAGTTACCCTACTTGCATCGGGTGCTTTTAAGGCCTATATGGCTCAGCGGCAGGCTGAAGGTGCTGATTTAGCCCACTGGAAGCCGCCTCACATTAATCCATCAGACAAAATACTTTCTTCATTGGGGGCTAAAGTGGAGGCTGCGCCCAGGGTGGAGGTTGCGGCTGAAACTAAGACTAAGGCTGTAGCTGGACGGTAGCGTTGGACGTGGTCTGAGATGGTTGAGCGAAGGCGGTTGTTTTGAGCAGCCGCCTTCGTTTTTTATGGCGGAGTGCTCTTGAGGGTTGGTGCTACATCAATGAGCCAAACATGTAGTGCGAGGAATGTCATTGCGAGCCGAAGCTGCGAGAAACAAAGTGACGAAGCAGTCAGCGAAGCAACCCAGCCTCGCTATGGCGACCCTTTAGCACTGCATTTTTACACTTGCGTCTAGTACTTTAGTCACTCTTGACAACCTTCAAAGCTGCATACATAATTAGGCAGGTTAATAGAGGCGAGGACTTAAGTGAACATTTTGACATTGATTCCGCTTACTAGCTTTGTTGGTATTGCCATACTGATTGCCATTGTTTGGACTCATCACCCACGGCTAAAGATACACAAGGTCTTTGTTACCATGCTGGTTTTTGCAGGGCTGTGGAGCTTTAGCTCCTTCATGCTTCATGCCAATTTCTTCCCGGAGCAGGCGTTTTTCTGGTATTCCTGCCTCATCTTATTTGTGGTATGCGCCTCAACTGCTTACTACTACTTCAGCCAAGTCTTCGTCAATAAGCCGATAGGTTGGGGTGTGTATGTAGGTTGTGGTGCCTTGGTAATGTTCTTTATCTCGATTGTCTTGGGCTACTATATCAAAGATGTTTATGTCACTAATGGGTTCATACATACTGAGGAGAGTCTATGGCTGCATCTGCTAACTGTGTTGATTCCTTTGTTCCTGGGTGCCGGCATCTTTTTCAACTTTGCACAGCGCTACCGAGGTTCAAATGAGCCGATAGTTCGTAATCAAGTCGGCTATTTATTGCTTGGTCTGCTGATAGTGGTTGTCCTCAGCGTAGGCAATTTTTTCCCTGGTCTTCAGGGCTATCCTATAGACCAGGTCGGTGTTCTACTGAATTGTGTGGTTATTGCCTATGTCATCATAAGATACCATTTGTTTAGTATGAGGGTCGTTTTGCGCCGTGGGCTCGCATGGGCAGGTTTGATTGCTGTTGGTATTGGTATTTATCTACTTTTATTCCTCTCGGTTCGTTTACTGGCTGGCTTGGAGTTGAACGTCGTTGCCCTGGCCTTAACCACGTTGGCAGTAGTTGCCATAGTTGTGATTGTTTATCTGCTGCGAGGTTTCTTTGTTAGGGGAGTAGACCGATTTTTCTATAAAAAAAGCTATGATTATCGCCAGAAGCTGTTTGGCTTTGTTAAGTATGAATTAAGCGGCGTTTTCAATCTGCAACAACTGAGTGAGGGGATGCTGCCGTTACTTGTTGGCAGCGTGGGTTGCCGGCGGGCAATTTTGTTGCTTCCAGAAGCTAGCGGTGATGATTTTGTTGTCGAGTTTGCTGAGCCTCAGGAAGACAGTGACTTGCAATTGAGGATAAGACAGGATAGCCCTATCCTGGAATGGCTGAAGCGAGAGAATAGATACTTGAGCAGGGAGAATCTGGATATCCTTCCTGAATTTCGCAGTCTATGGGGTGAGGAAAGAGACAAGCTCAAAGACTTGGATATAGAGCTGCTGTTTCCTTTAATAAGTCGGGGTAACCTGATTGGCATACTGGCATTAGGTAAAAAGAAATCTGGCAGATACTCGCTTGATGATATCAATTTAGCTGAGGACATTTCCAGCCGGGTAGCAGTAAGTCTGGAGAAGGAATATCTTCAGGAGCAGCTCAGGAAGCGGGAGCAGGAATTATCTCTGGTCAATCGATTGGCCGGAGTTATAACTTCCAGTTTGAATATACAGGAAGTGTATGATGTCTTTATCGCTGGGCTGAGAGAGGTAGTCGATGTTGACTTTGCAACGATTGTTTTGATTGAAGGGGATGAACTTTATTTTTCGGTTCTGTGTACTGAGGTAGGCTCAGCCTGGCAAACAGGGGAGAGGCTGTCACTCAAAGGCACGGCTACCAAGTGGGTAGCTGAGCGCAAAAAGGCTTTGGTTGAGCTTGACCTCGCCCAAAGCAGGAGGTTTCGGACCGGTGAAGAGTATACCAAGCGGGGGATTCGGTCAATTGTTTACCTTCCGTTGCTGGTGAAGGGTGAGGCTATTGGCTGCCTGATTATCGCCAGCCGCCGGCCTAAAGCTTACAGTCCAGGGGAGGTTCGCCTTCTTGAACGCCTGGCCGCTCAGATTGCTGCTCCGGTTGAGAATAGCCGGCTTTATGCTAAAGCTGAGCAGAGGGCTCGTATTGATGAACTTACCGGTCTATTTAACCGCCGCCATTTTGATGAACGCATTAAGCAGGAAATTGACCGGCATTCTCGTTACAGAGGCATGCTGTCTTTAATTTTAATCGACCTTGATTTCTTTAAAGACTACAATGATAAGAAAGGGCATCTAGCTGGTGATAAAATGCTGGCCAAGGTTGGACGGTTGATAGAGATGTCGGTGAGGAATGTTGACATGGCGTTTCGCTATGGTGGTGATGAGTTTGCTGTTCTCTTGCCACAGGCAACGACTGATGATGCCTTTGTCGTAGCTGAACGAATTCGTGGAAGGATTGCCAGTGAGATGGGGAGCAAGCAGGCGGGGATAACTGTCAGTCTTGGCTTAGCTTCCTGGCCCAGCGATGGAGTAACGCCAGATGAGATGTTCAATGCTGCTGATAGGGCGCTTTATTATGCCAAACGGACTGGCGGCAATCGGACCTCTGTTGTATCTAAAATGCTGCCTTCTTTGACTGAGACGGTTGCGCCTGAAATCGATATTGAAAGGGAAAGCTTGAACACCATTTATGCCCTGGCGGCGACTATTGAAGCTAGAGACCCGTATACTTATGGTCACTCCCGGAAGGTAGGCAGGTATGCCGTTGCTCTGGCTGAGGCTTTGGGATTGCCTTCGGAAAAGGTGGCTATAGTTAGCACTGCGGCTTTGCTTCATGATATTGGCAAAATAGGTATCCCTGACGAAGTGCTTAACAAAGTCACTGAGCTTGAGCCTGAAGAGTGGGAGCTAATTAGGTCTCACTCCAAGTTGTCAGCTGCTATAGTTGGGCATGTACCTAGTTTGATTCCGTGCCTGCCGGCTATTCTTCATCATCAAGAACGGTGGGATGGCACTGGCTATCCATCTGGCTTGAAAGGCGAGGCTATTCCTCTGGAAGCCCGCATTCTGGCTGTAGCCGATACCTTTGATGCTATGACATCTCCCCGTTCCTACCGCGGTCCCCTGCCTTACAAGGAGGTATTAGAGGAGTTGAAGCGCTGTGCTGGCAGCCAGCTTGACCCGAAGCTGGTTGAGGCTTTCTTACCTATCGCCCTGGCTACAGCTCCTGAGGAGTTGGCGGTAGGGGGAAATCCTAACGGTTCGGATGCAGATTAGATAGCCCTGATTAAGGCACATATATTCCGGGAGAAAAGCTTTACCGGGAAGTGGTAAGGTTTCTCTGGGAATGTGCTGAGGACTTCGAAGCCAGCTTTGGTCAGCAGCTTGCGGAGTTCAGGGTAGGAAAAGAGGTAATAATAGCGGTAAAGGACTTTCCCCTTCGATTTCCAGGCTATGTTTGCTTCTTTGCCTTTTAGCCAGAAGCCTGGCTGCCATCGATTCCAGACAGTGATGAAAGCTTCACCATCAGGCTTCAGAACGCGCCTTAATTCCTGGAATGCCTTTTGCCTTTGTTCATCTCCCTGGATGTGGTGGTAAGTGGCTACTGCTATTGCCCAGTCAAAGGTATCGTCGGGGTAAGGCAAGGAAAGAGCATCGGCTACTGTAAGCTTGACCTTGAAATCGAATTTAGCGGCATACTTTTGTGCCAGCCTGACCATCTGCGCTGAGAAATCTACTCCCCACAGCTCGAAGCTGTCTTTGAAGGGCAGAAAATCCGGTCCGTGAGCGCAACCGACGTTCAGGAGTTTACCCTGATGCCATCTGAGTGCTATTTCATTGAGCTCTTTGGTGAAGCGAGACCAGTGTCTGAGTCCATACCAGCTTTGAGCTATCTCGTCGAAAACTTCCCTGTTTGTTTTTATCAACCTCACCCCCTGTGTCCCCCTCTCCTTATCAAGGAGAGGGGGAAGAAGATTTCTTAAGGAGGGGCGAAGCCCCTCTTAGACACCCTCTGTTATCTTGTCCCTGTGACCTGCCTATCGTGCTTTAGTTGTTTAGCAATCCTACCTGTCATTCTGAGAGGTGAGCCGAAGCCCTGAGCCAAGCGAAGGGGCAGCGACCGAAGAATCTCGCTCAGGGTGATAGCCAGTCACTCTCCTGCTGCACTTCAATTGTTGCTATAGCTATAATCTGATAAACTTTCGATATACGGGTTGTAGTACGAGGCTTTAGCCTCGCTTGACGACCCTTTAGGGTTGCTCTACATGCTTAAGGAAAGCACACTATGAGAAAAATTTCAAGGACCATATCCGGGGTAACACCAGTGGCGGTCATGACCCAGCCAGTGGGCTGCCCTGGTGAATGCGTCTATTGCCCCGCTTACCCTGATACACCTAAGAGCTATACCCCAGAGTCGCCGGCAGTGCTCAGAGCTAAGAAGTGTGATTATGAGCCTAGAAGGCAGGTTGAGGAGAGGCTGAGAGTTCTTTCACAGATGGGGCATCCAGCTGATAAGGTCGAGCTGATTGTTATGGGGGGCACTTTTCTGGCTTGTCCCAAGGAGTATCAAATTCAGTTCATAAAGGATTGCTATGATGGCTTGAATGGCAGTCAGTCTTCCAGCCTGGAGGCAGCCAAGCAAATGAATGAAACCGCCGACCACAGGTGTGTGGGGTTGTGCATTGAAACCAGGCCTGACTGGTGCCGGGAGGAAGAAGTCAAGAGGATGCTGGAATTTGGCACTACGCGGGTGGAGCTGGGGGTGCAGACCCTGGACGATGACATTCACCGGCTGACCAGGCGAAAGCATGGTGTAGCCGAGGTGGTTAAGGCTACCAAGTTGCTCAAGGATTATGGCTTCAAGGTATATTATCACTGGATGCCGGGACTGCCCGGTTCTACTCCAGAGCATGACCTGGAGTTGTCCAGCCAGCTTTTCAGTGACGAGAATTTCAGGCCTGATGGGCTAAAGCTTTATCCCACGCTGGTTATCCCCGGTACCGAGCTGGAGGCGTGGTACAGGGATGGACGCTATCAGCCTTATCCTATGGATGAGATGGTGGATTTGATGATAAATATCAAGACCCTGGTTCCTGGCTATGTCAGGATTCCCCGGGTGATGCGTGATATACCCACCAAATTTATTGTTGCTGGCTGTAAAGATTTGGCATTGAGGAGTGCGATTAAAAAGCGGATGAAGGAGATGGATGTTCAATGTCGTTGCATTCGCTGTCGGGAGCAGGGGCATCGCTCAAGGGATGGCTGGAAAATCGGCGAGCCGCACCTGAAGAGGTGGGACTATGAGGCATCTGGAGGGAAGGAAACCTTTCTTTCCTTTGAAGATGAGGGGGAGACTCTCTTTGGCTTGCTCCGAATGAGGATTGGCTCTTCAGTGGTGGGCGGTGGGGATTTGGCGATGGTCAGAGAGCTGCATGTTTTCGGCTCCGAAGTTCCCTTGGGAGAGAAACAGAGTGGGGCTGCCCAGCACAGAGGTCTCGGTGGGGAGCTGCTTAAGGAGGCTGAAAGGATTGCCCGAGAGGAATTTAAGGTTCAGAAGATAGCTGTTCTTAGCGGCATTGGTGCCAGGGATTATTTCCGCTCCGAATGTGGCTATGAATTGGAAGGTGACTATATGGTTAAGGAGTTGGGTGGCTAGTTTCCGCCAAATTCATGGCGGAATGTTCCAATGAGTATTGGACGTGTTCATTCAGTTTTACTTTTAGTTGCACGGAGCTCCTTAATTTTCTGACGCAATTGAATGCTAGACAGCCCTTGTTCGCATACTACAAGAATCTGTTCAAGAAGGCCCTTCTCTTTATAAACATCCTTAAATTTCAATATTTCGTACCACTGGTCAAATGTAGCTCTCTGAATAGCTTCTCTGGATTGCTTCCCTAAGTGATACATGGTCTCCGGGTATCTTTTTGCTTCTTCAGCATTTTTCTTCTTCCCACCAAACAGGTCTGGGCGAAGGTCATACGCCATCCTGCGCCAGATAAGGCCTTTCCGTTCAGTAAATCCCTTGGTATCTACAAACTGAAGCACTTTACCCACTTCATAGCAGTACCATATATCCTTCTCTTTATCGGGATATTTTTTGGCGATGGTTTCTATCTCCTTTAGCGCAGCCTGGATTGCTTTTTCTATTTCTTCTTCTATTAACAACTCCTCAATGCTTTCGAGTTCTTTCCCATTGCCCAGGACAACCGTCGCATCAAATATATCAACTTCTATCTCCTTTCCGCCCCACTGTATTGTATCTCTTCTTACTATCCTCTCCCTTTTCCTCTTTGCCATAATCCGAGGTCTCCTTTGCCAATTTTACCCACTTTATGCCATAGGACTCACCGCAGCATCATAATACATTGCATCGCACTTGTCTTTAATTACTCTTATCTCATCTGTATCTAATTGACCTTCATTATACCTGAATTCAAGCAATTTCTGTACGGCTTCATCTATACCGCACTTAATCGCGTAAAAAAATACCTCTTTCTTCTGGGCTTTCTTGGAGCCTGCTACTTCCCTGACATGTGCAAAATCAGGGTGGTCGAAAATAATGTAGAGAACCGCTTTATCTGTTAATGGTAACTGCTTGCTTCTCTCAAAAGGTTTACCTTTGCCATACAAAAACCTCATAGTGCTTAGGAACACCCTTCCTCTTGGAGGCGGAGGCTCTTCATGCAAATAAAAGGTAAATGAGCGTGTGTGAGGTTCTGTTTCCTCTCCATTTTCTAAAACAGCAGTCGCCTTATATTCTCCGGGCTTGTCAATATTTTCTTGGAAGTCAACAAGTGGTATATCAATCCTTTCTCTCTTATTGCTATCAAGGACGATTGTATATCTCGGGTTAAACTTCAAGTCACCTTCCTCATGCCTAACCTCTATCTTTAGCTGTAGTTTTGCGGCGTTATCAGTATCATTAACAAGCTCGCACTCTGTTATAAGAGATTCGTCATACTCTAACTTCCGAGCATTACCTCTAAAGGTATCGATTCGTATGTGAGGCGGCGTCTTTTTCTCTCTGTGGTTCTTAGAATCTGGCTTTTTGCCTCCTGGGCCGGTTACTTCGGCAGCTAGTTCAGGGGCGTATTCTCTAACTAGATTATTGACGATGAGGACTGCTCTTGCTATCAAATCTTGGGGTAGAGTTATCTCCCTCTTCCTTACTGGGCTAATCTCTTGAACAAACTCGTCTGATTTCTTTCTTATATACTCTCTGGTGTGGTTCCAAGCTCTTTTGGGGCTAAATTCAAAGTGATTTGGAAGTTCCACCTTCTTTAGTTCTGATTCCAAATCATCATCAAAAGTGCAATATCCGTAAATCTTATTTTTAATCGTTTCCTCAGCGGAAACAGGGAGCCTAAGTATTGTCATTCCCCCTCTTTGCACTGCTATACCTCTATAAAGTTCAGGTACTTCGTTTTTGCAATATCGTAACACGAGCCTCTTTACTTTGCCCAAGCCAATAATCTTCTCGTTAGGGAATATCCTTTCTTTTTCAGCAACCGGTAATTCAGGAAGCACTACTTTGTGGTCAGTACCGTTGAAGTTAACAATAAAGGTAGCATTCCAATTCCTAATAATTTCCCACCAAGTTGCTGCGATATAATTCATAAATGCTTTATAGTCAAGTAGTTCATCCCTGAGTTCTTGTTTTAAATCCATAATCCAGATACGTGTTCCTTGGTGGTCTAGCGGTTTTGCATTGGGAATAAAATCCCC
>QYPU01000082.1 GCA_007280145.1 Dehalococcoidia bacterium
ATTTTTGCCTGTGCCAATCCCATACCAGAAATCTGGCCCTGGGAGGTCAAGAAAGCTGGAGCTAGAATTGTGGCGACAGGGAGATCAGATTTCCCCAACCAGGTAAATAACTCCATCGGCTTCCCGGGCATCTTCCGTGGCACCCTGGATGTCAAAGCCAGAACTATCACCGATGAGATGTGTATCGCTGCTGCTTACGAACTAGCCAAATATGCTGAAGACCGGGGCATAAGCGAAGATAATATTGCTCCCACCATGGCAGAATGGGAAGTTCATATTAGAGAAGCGGTGGCTGTAGGGCTCAAGGCTATCGAGCAGGGAGTAGCCCGAGAAAAAGCCAGCCGAGAGGAGCTCACCAAGCGAGCTGAGGCAATGATTAGCAACGCCAGAGAAACAACTGCCATTCTTATGAAAGAGGGATATATCCCTCCAGCACCTGAAGATTAGTTATGCAATAACCATATCTGCGGAAAGGAGCACCTTTGAAATGAGAGACATAGATTGCAAGCAGATAACTGAAACTATATCCAATCTATTCCAAGAAGCTTGTGTTTATCTTCCCGAAGATGTACTCGCTGTTCTCAGACAAGCAAGAGAAAAGGAAGAGTCACCTGCGGCTAAGGATGTATTAGACAAAATACTTGAGAATACCGGAATCTCATCCAAAGACAAAACCCCTTTGTGCCAGGACACTGGTGCTGCGGTAGCCTTGCTGGAGTTAGGACAAGAAGTTCACATAACCGGCGGCGACCTTTACACGGCTATAAATGAGGGAGTGCGCCAAGGATATGAAAAGGGTTATCTGCGCAAATCTATGGTGCGTCAACCTTTCTCAGCTCGAGTCAACACCAAAGATAACACCCCTGCTATCATTCATACCGATATCGTCCCTGGCGATAAGCTCAAAATTAGCGTAATACCCAAGGGGGGTGGCTCTGAAAACTGTTCTCGCCTAACCGCGCTGTCTCCGGCAAAGGGCCGCCAAGGGATTATAGATTTCGTGGTAAACCTCGTTGATGAGTCTGGTAGCAATCCATGCCCACCAGTTATTATTGGCCTTGGCATAGGAGGAACAACAGATAAGACCATGACGCTAGCCAAAAAGGCGCTACTGCGCAAAGTGGGGGAGCCAAATCCAGACCCCGAGGTCGCTGAACTGGAAAGGGAGATTCTGCAACGAGTTAACAATCTAGGCATCGGACCAATGGGATACGGAGGCAGGACAACTGCTCTAGCTGTCCATGCCGAAGTTTTTCCCGCTCATATCGCCAGCCTGCCAGTTGCAGTTAACATGCAGTGTTGGTGTGCTCGTCATAAAGAAGCGATACTATGATGAGTAAAAAACACGACATCATAGTTTTAGGTTCCGGACTCGCTGGGATGCGGGCAACTATTGAAGCTGCCCGAAATCCAGAGGTCGATGTTGCCATCATCTCCAAAGTCCAGCTAATGCGCTCACACTCAGTCTGCGCTGAAGGTGGGACTGCAGCAGTCATGCGCCCAGAGGAGGGTGACAGTTTCGAGCTTCACGCCTGGGATACAGTTAGAGGCGCTGACTTCCTTTGTGACCAAGATGTAGTAATGCGCTTCGTCCAAGAAATGCCTAAAGAAATCCTACTCCTGGAACATTGGGGGACTCCTTGGTCACGTCGCCCTGATGGACGGATTGCCCAGAGACCATTTGGCGGCCATAGCTTCGATCGAGCTGCCTTCGCTGCCGATAAAACAGGCTTTTTTGAAATGCAAACCCTCTACGATACCCTGCAAAAGTATGACAACGTAAGCAGATACGATGAATGTTATGTTAGCTCTATCTTGATAAAAGACAATGTATTCTGCGGTCTAACTGTCTGGGATCTGACCAGCGGTGAGTTCTTCCTTATTCAGGGTAACGCTTTAATTATCGCCACTGGTGGTGCTTGCCGTATGTTCGGTTTCACTACCTATTCTCTCACTGCCACCGGCGATGGCCTGGCCATGGCTTACCGAGCTGGACTGCCTGTCAAAGACTTAGAATTCGTCCAATTCCACCCCACTGGCCTGGTTCCTTCTGGCATCCTGATTACAGAAGCAGCACGTGGTGAAGGTGGCTATCTACGTAATAGCCAAGGTGAAAGGTTTATGGAAAAGTATGCTCCAGATAAAAGGGAGCTAGCTCCCCGAGACATTGTCTCTCGCTCCGAGATGACCGAAATCAACGAAGGCAGAGGATTTCCCGGACCCGATGGCCTTGACTATGTTCACATTGACCTGCGCCACCTTGGCGCCAATAAAATCAACGAACGGCTGCCTATGATTCGAGAAATCGCTATGAAGCTCAATTTTATCGACCCCATCTATGAGCCAATCCCCATTCGGCCGGCTGCTCACTATTTTATGGGTGGCATCCACGCTAATATAGACGCAGCTACCCCCATAGAAGGCATCTGGGTGGCCGGAGAGGCTGGCTGCGGCTCTCTTCACGGTGCCAACCGTCTTGGTTGTAACTCAACTGCCGAGTGCCTCACCTCGGGAAAAATTGCAGGAGATAACGCTACCAAATATGTCTCGAAACAAAAGACTTTGCCCCCAGCACCTAAAGAAGCAGTTTTGAAAGACGCAGAGGCCCGAGTTTTCAGCAGGTTTAGCTCCGACGGCAAGGAAAATGCCTACGCCCTGCGTAAGGAGCTACAGAAAACCATGGACAGTAATGTAGCTGTTTATCGCACCGGCTCAGACCTGGAAACAGCTCTTAATAAAATAAAGGAACTGAAGCAGCGCCTGCTTGATATCCAGGTCAATGACCAAGGTCGCATATACAACACTGACCTGCTCAGCGCCCTGGAAACGGATAACCTTCTTGACCTGGCTGAGGTAATTGCCGCCGGAGCTCTAGCTCGCACTGAATCCAGAGGAGCTCACTCTCGACGAGACTTCCCCAAACGAGACGATGTCAACTGGCTCAAGCACACCCTAGCATACTACACGCCAACGGGACCACGGCTTGATTACATCCCTGTAAACATCACCATGTGGCAACCGGTGGAGAGGAAGTATTAGGAAGTTAACCGTGAAGCAAATGCAACCTCGACAGAATTATCTGGGGCCCGGTGGCTGGGTATGGGCAGGTAAGTACAAACTAGAGCGTTACCTCTACCTCCTACACAGGATAACTGGCTTGGGGATACTGCTCTTCCTGATACTCCACCTATGCATGACAACCATTTTCCGTATTCAAGGCCAGGATGTCTGGGAAGCTACAATGGCACTCCTCCATAATCCATGGTTTAAGATTGGCGAGTACCTGGTCTGTGCTGCCTTTATCTACCACGCCTTGAATGGCTTACGCCTGATCTTACAAGAATTAGGCTTTGCCCTGGGACGACCCACTCCACCAGTTTATCCTTACAAGGACGCGCTGCGCAAAAAGCGCCCGTGGACAATCGCTATGATAGCGGTAATCGCCATCCTTGCCCTGGTATTCTTTTATGACTTCATCGTAGGAGGCTGGTGATGCGTAATACATACCTGCGGCTTATGCAACTGGTTACCGGCATACTCATAGCAGTTTTACTAGCCATACATATAGTAATAATGCACCTCAATGCTATCCTTGGTTTCTTCGGAGTGGATGTCACTGAGCCAACTTCCTGGGAATCAATGATAGGTCGAGCTAGCCAGGCTATATGGGTAGGCTTATATATAGCTCTGTTGGCGGTTGTGCTCTATCATGCTCTTAATGGACTACGAGGCATCATATTAGAGTTAACACCCTCAGCTAGAACCAAACGTATTGCCACCTGGGTTATCATAGCTTTTGGCATCATCGCCTTCATCGGGGGCAGCTACGTACCATTAGCTCTGTTAATCAGCTAGGAGATATCATGACTGAAGATAGTATTAAACAGATAACTCTCAAAGTCCAGAGATACAATCCGGAGCAAGATAGCACCCCTCATTTTCAAGAATTCCTAGTGCCAGTCAGCCGGGGCACAACCGTACTCGAAGGTCTTCTATATATAAAAGAAAACCTGGATAGCACCTTAACTTTTCGCACCTCATGTCGCATGGCAATCTGCGGCTCCTGCGGCATGCTTATCAATAACTATCCCCACCTCGCCTGCCACACACAAATAGAAGAATTCCACTCAGATACGCTAACCATCAAACCATTACCCAACCTGCCTATCCTCAAAGACCTGGTAACTGACCTGATTCCTTTCTTCAATACCCATAAATCAATAAAGCCTTACACCATCCGTCATGAAACTGAGGAAATGGAAAACCCCACCGCCGAATTCACCCAGACACCTCAAGAACTAGAGACCTTCCTGCAGTTTACCTACTGCGTAAAGTGCGGCATATGTATCTCTGCCTGTCCGACCTCAGCCAGCGACAAGCTTTTCCTCGGCCCTCAAGCTTTAGCCCAATGCTACCGCTACTGCGCTGACAATCGAGATGAAGGCTGGCAGGAAAGATTTCTGCTGGTGGACACTGACCACGGGGTATGGCACTGTCACCTTGCTGGCGCCTGCTCAGAAGCCTGCCCCAAAGGATTAGACCCAGCTCTAGCTATTCAGTTACTTAAAAGACGCCTCACATCTCAAGCTATAGGACTCAGAAAAAAGCAGCAATCCTCTCCGGTGGCCTCACCCATTACTGAAACCAAGGCCAAAGTTCCTTTCCCTGAATTCACTGCGAAAGAAAGCTGAATGAACTGCTGCGAAGGAGAAATAACGATGGCAACTTTGAACATAAAATCACCACTTGATGAGGAAACTATTAAAAAATTGAAGGCTGGAGACCAGGTTTTTATTACCGGTGTCATCTATAGTGCTCGAGATGCTGCCCACAAACGTATGGTTGAGGCTTTAGATAAGGGTGAAAAACTACCTCTTGACCTCACCAACCAGACTATCTACTACATGGGCCCGTCTCCAGCCAGACCAGGGCAAGCCATTGGCTCAGCCGGACCAACAACCAGCGGAAGAATGGACAGCTATGCTCCTCGCCTTATGGCCGCCGGCCTCAAAGGAATGATTGGCAAAGGCAATCGGTCACAAGCAGTGAGAGATGCTATGAAGGAATACAAGGCAGTGTATCTCGCAACCATAGGCGGTGCCGGCGCCCTTATTTCCAAGAGCATCAAGAAGGCAGAGATAATAGCCTACAAAGACCTGGGGGCAGAGGCAATCCGCCGCCTGGAGGTAGAAAACTTCCCCGCCACTGTAATCGACGATATCTACGGCGGCGACCTGTATGAACAAGGAAAGGCCAAGTATCAAGTTAAGGCATAACTGAGGCTTAATCGCTCTTCAACCCAAGGGAGACTACTCTAAGTAGCCCGGCCACACTTTTAGCATCACAGATCTCTCCCGAAGCAATAAGTTCAGGTATCCGAGGCAAGGGTACTCGAACAACCTCGATGTCTTCAGTGTCTTCAGCTTCAAGCTGGCTGGGTATAAGATGTGTAGCCAAATACAAGTGCAAATACTCAGTGCAATAGCCGGGAGCTGAAAAAAAACCACCGAGTTTGTCTATCTTATTTGGTAAATAACCTATCTCCTCCTGCAACTCGCGTCGAACACAGGCAATCGGCTGTTCACCGGGAGCAATGCCTCCAGCCGGAATTTCCAAGAGAATCTTGCCCACAGCTTTTCGAAACTGGCGGACCAAGATAGCATTATTTTTAGAGTCCAGGACCACCACTGCCACACAATCACTATGCTCAACAATTTCCCGAGTAGTCGTCTTACCGCTAGGCTTCGCTACAGTTTCAATCCGCAGCTTCACCGCCCGACCATCATAAATCTGCTGACTTGATAAAGTCTTCTCCATCTCAATTCTCACCTCTATAAGTATATAACACAGGCAATTCCGCTATTCCTCAGGTTTGTATAGCCACCCTCCAAAGTTATTCCACATCAAGTCACATCCGACTCAAAATTATAGATAAGGGCTACCTCATCGCAGTCAGGAAACTTAGGGCAACGATAACACTCAGACCATATCTTGCGCGGCAATTCCATCTTGTCAACCTGACGAAAACCATGTTTTTCAAAAAAAGCCGGCCTAAAAGTCAGACAAAAGACTGTAGGTATCCCCAATTCTTTAGCTTCATTAAGGCAGGATTCAACAAGCAGTGAGCCTAATCCCTGGTCATGTTTATCTTCACTTACTGCTAGAGCCCTAATCTCAGCTAAATCTGACCAGCTAATATGGAGGGCCACACAGGCAACTACTCGGTTATTATCCCTGATGACGGAAAAATCACGGAGGTTCTCATATATTTCGCTCAACGCTCTAGCTAGCATATCCCCCTTATCAGCAAAGCTATTCACCACCTCCTGTATTTGCTTGGCATCACCTATTCTGGCTTTCTCCACATTCATGATATATTAACCTTAAGTCTCGACCCCAGAGAGCTATAAAAATAAGTCTTCGGCTGAATTCTCAAGAAGCGAGCTACATAGGAACTAAGTTTTACTTTGACTTCATCCTCACTATGCAGCGGCGATTCCACTTGCCCATCAAGGCTAAGCATGGCCTCATGTCTAGTGCTCACCTTTAGCTGGATTACAGATTCTGGCGGCAGCACCAGGGCCTTATCCAAAGTAAGATGCGAGCAGACAGGTTTGAGCAGAATTTCCCTGGCCTGAGGATAAAGGATAGGCCCTCCAGCCGCCAGCGAATAGCTCGTGCTGCCCGTAGCTGTAGCCACTATAACACCATCAGCTCGATAAGTAGTCAGAATTTCACCATCGATTTTGGTTTCAATGTCAACCAGCCGGGCTGAACCTCCCCGACCCACAACAACATCGTTCAAGGCGTGAAAAGCCTTGCCCTGAGATACCAGTCCGGCCTCAAGCATCGCCCTTTCCTCAATCCAACCCTCGCCACCCAGCAGCCTGGGCAGCTTATCTAATGCCTCAGCAGCTTTAAGTTCAGTCATAAATCCCAGATTACCCATGTTTATGCCAAGAATAGGCACTGCATGAGGAACGATGACCCGGGCTGCCCGGAGGATAGTACCATCGCCGCCAATGCTCAGGATTAAATCCGAGTCAGCTACTTGAGACCTTGCTTTCTCCTCTTCCCATGCCGAGCATATCCACAACGAAATACCCCGAGCACTAAAGAACTTCTCAAGCTCACGGTTAAAAGCTTTAACCCTTTCAAGTTTGGGGTGATATAAAATGCCAACTCGTTTCATAGATAAACAGGAGTCTACCATCGATACTACATCGTGTCAAATTGCCAGCATAATCATAATATGATAACATCAAGGGAACATAGCTAGCTAAGAGTTACAGCTACGGAAAGAAGTAAATCAGCGAGTGAATTTTTTAAACCAATTCTTAGTATGATGTCCAGTACAGAATATCTTGACCAACTAGAAGTGAATATAGACACCAAAGCAGTCCTGAGAATCCAGGGTTATAGAGACGACCATAAGCCGCAGGCTGGCATTAGTGAAATCACGGCTAGGGGAATTGAGGCAGCTCAGCAATTAGCTAGGCCCAGAGCAATCTACCGTAAGGTTGAAGTCTTGAGCATGGAGAGGGATACCATGAGATTGGAGGGCCACATCCAGCTACACATAGGCAGAAAAATAGCTCAGTGGTGGAACGGCAGTCAATTCTTGGCGGTAGCTGTGTGCACTATCGGCGGAGCATTGGAAGAAAGGATTTTAGCACTTTCCCAGAAGGGGGAGAATGCAGCCGCGCTAATCTTAGATATTGCTGGCTCAGTGGCTCTGGGCAGTGTAACTAACCAGGTTCGTCGCTTTATCTGTGAAAAGGCTTCGAACTTGGGAATAAAAGTGGCCCCTGGGCTCAACCCGGGCTACGGGGAGTGGCCTCTGACCGACCAGCGGCTGATTTTCAGCATTATGCCTGCCGAAACTATAGGAGTCCGTCTTAATGACCATTGTATGATGATACCCAAGAAGTCTGTCTCCTTCTGTGCTGGATTGGGCGTAAGTGAGGCTCTGGAACAGTTTAACCGCTGTAACCACTGCGGCGTGTCTAAATGTCCATACAGAAGAGTAGATGAAAAATCAGAAGTAGATTAAAGGTTATCCTCTACGTATGCTAGCCATATCTCTCCAAACACCGAACGCTTAATCTTGCCCATGAATTAAGTCAAAGGAGGCTTAATGTGCTAATTATAGGCGAAAGGATTAATTCCACAAGGGAAAGCATTGCTCAAGCCATCAAGGAAAAAAACAGCTCTTTCATTCAGCAGGAGGCACTGAAACAGGTTGAGACCGGTGCAGATTATGTTGATGTTAATGCTGGTATTTTCATGGAGGAGGAAACCAAGTATTTATCTTGGCTGGTAGAAGTAGTTCAAGAGGCCACTGACAAACCTTTGTGCATTGACACCAGTAAAACAGAAGCCCTGGCCGCTGCCCTCAAAGCATGCCGGAATAAGGCGCTGGTTAGTTCTATTACCGCCGAGAAGGTGAGATATGACGCCTTCCTACCTCTGATCAAGCAATATGAATGTAGCCTCTCGGCTCTTTGTATAGATGAGTCTGGAATACCATCCTCTGTCCAAGGGAGAGTCGAGGTGACAAACCGGCTCATCAGCTCCCTGTTAGCTGACAAGATTGCTCCACAAGATATCTACATTGACGCTATTGTTCAACCCATTGGCGCCGATTACAAATCAGGAGTCACAGTACTGGAAACAATCAAACAGATTAAGACTCAACATCCTGAGGTACAAGCCATCGTTGGCCTTAGCAATATTTCTTTTGGTTTGCCTTACCGACGACATCTTAATCAGATATTCCTGGTGATGGCTATTCAAGCTGGGCTTGATGCAGCCATCCTTGACCCGTGCGACAAGAAAATCATGGCGCATATCACTACAGCTAAGGCTTTGTTAGGGCAAGACAGGCACTGCCTTAACTATATTAAGGCCTATCGCAGCGGCAATTTAGATTAGTCACCACTGAGTGTGTTCGGGGGAGGGAAACGCAGCGCCTCCACGAAACACTCTTGACTTTGAGGCTCAGGGGAGAGTTCTACATATCCCGCACTGGTTGGTAGCTGATTAGGGAACCTGCTCGAGGTTACGAGCCATCTGACGAAGCTGGAGGACGGGGTGGCGGAGGCCGTTGGCCAGCGGCATAGCGGCGGAGCCATTCGTCCATGGCAGGATCAGCCAAGCTGTCCTGATGAAGTCGCTGCTCAAGCCTGAGGCCTTCAAGCAGGGACAGTGACAAACCCTCATATGCGCACCAGCGGTCGTCACGCAGGCTCAGCTGCGGATAGGCGGAGATGACGTCAGCTAACTCCAAGGCGCGTGCCAGTGCTTGCCCCTCGGGGACAACCTCCTGTACAAGCCCGATACGGAGTGCATGCTCGGCATCGATGAGCACACCTGTCTCAATCAGATACAGCGCATTGCCCAGTCCTACGATTCTGGGCAGGCGCTGGGTACCCCCGTCTACTAGAGGAACGCCCCAGCGGCGGTCGAGCACACCAAAGCTGGCATTGTGAACAGCAATTCGAAAGTCGCACCAGCAGGCCAGCTCCAGACCCCCAGCCAGGCAATAGCCGCTAATCGCAGCTATAGTTGCCTTGGATATGTCCGTGATGCGGCTGATGCCCATGGCACCAGACTCCTCAGCGCCGGGGCGAGTCACCAAGCTGTCAATGTTCTTCAAATCAGCCCCCGAGCAAAAGGCAAGCTCACCTGCACCGGTGAGGACGAGGACATCAAGGCTTTCATCCCGACGAAATGATTCGACAGCCTCAAATAGCAACCCCGCGGTCTCACCGTCTACACAGTTGCGAACTTCGGGCCGGTTGATGGTCACGATGAACGAACGGCCCTTGCGTTCAGTCTCGACTTTAGCCATGGCAATACCTCCTAAGCAAAACGCTGGATGACTTCATGACAAGCTGAATCAGGGATTGTTTAGTTCGTTTGGGATAGGAAAATGCAGAGCATCCACAAAATATTTTTGAAATTCAGGTTCGACGGTAAGTTCCACATATTCCACTTTCCTGGCTATCTCTTCAGCCTCTCGCCTCTTATCCAAACTTATTAAAGCGAGCCGCGCTCCCTCCCCAGCAGCATTGCCCACGCTGTAGACTCTCTCCAAGGCGCAGTCAGGGAAAAGCCCAATAGCAAGAGCATTTTCCTTGTTGATGTAACTACCAAAGGCACCAGCAAGGATAACTTTATCCAGCTCGGTTACTCCCAGCTTTTCCATCAGAATCCTTACCCCCGCATACATAGCTCCTTTGGCTAGCTGTACCGCCCTGACATCATCGATAGAAACAGTAATATCTCGGCCCAGGGAGGCCTCACTTGCCCAGGCAATAACGAACGCTGGCCCTTCATCAGTGATGCTAAACCGAGGAGAAGCAAGTTTCCGGTTAAACCGACCGCTTTCTTCAATGATGCCAGCTTTGACCATTTCAGCTATGGCATCAACGATGCCTGAGCCACAAATACCCTTAGCCTTGACCGAAGACGATGCGGTACTCCACTCATCGCTACCTATGACCTTGAATTTAACCTCCAGGCTCTGTCTGTCTATTGTGACACATTCAATTGCCCCTGGGGCAGCCCGCATGCCAAACTTAATATTAGCACCTTCAAAGGCAGGGCCCATAGCACATGAAGCACAAAGGAGTTTCTCCCGATTGCCCATCACCAATTCACCATTAGTGCCAATATCAATAATGAGCACCATCTCATCCTGATTATACGGTTCCTCAGCAATAAGCACGCCTACATTGTCAGCACCAACAAAACCAGCTTCAACAGGTAAGATATGCACATTCGCCGACTTATCCAGCCCTATTCCCAGGTCACGGCTCTTAATATCCAGCGACTTGGCTATGGTGGGCACAAACGGTGATTTGGACAAATACTCAGGATTCAGGTTGAGGAAAATATGATGCATAGCTGAATTGCCAGCAACAGTCATCTCTGAAATGTCACCTGGGACAAGCTGCGCTTTTCTAGTAATGCTGGCAATAATCTTGCCTATGCCATCAACAATGGCTCTATTCAGCGTTGCCAACCCATCAGGCTCTGTTACAGCATAGTTGATGCGCGATATCACATCCTCACCATAAGCTACTTGAGGATTCAGGATAGCCTCTGTAGCTAACACTTCACCAGTTTGCAGGTCACACAAATAACCAGCTACAGTAGTCGTTCCAATGTCAACAGCCAGCCCGTAGCTGCCATCGATATAGCCGGGTTCGACCTTTGCAATCTCCCGACTCATCCAAACGGTCACCGTCACCTTCCAATCGCCTTCACGGAGAACAGACGCCAAATTGCTGAGAGCCGCATAGTCAATGCCCTCAATTCTTAGACCGAAGGAATGACCAAGCTCAGCAGCTAACCGCTGGTAATCAGCCGCGAGAGCATTTAATGTCGGCGGAGATAGCTCCAAATAGTATTTCCTGATGGCAGGCTTAACCGGAATTACCCTCTCAACAGTCGACTTGCGAATAACATGTTTTTCCCTTCGGCTCATCTCAGGAACAAATACTACAACATCACCAAGAACTATGGTACTACAAGCCAACCGGTACTCATCACCAAAACCGTGACGGGATAAAAGCTCTATTTCTTTCTCCGTCGGAGGTGAA
>QYPU01000062.1 GCA_007280145.1 Dehalococcoidia bacterium
GAACGAGCTTCTAGCTACGGTTGAATTTACTCAATATGACAGGCTTTTCTATTTGGGCAAGCATATTGACTTCGTCGGAGTTAAGTACGGTGAAACAGTGAATTTTATTGAAGTTAAAACAGGGAAGTTTCGGTTGACCGAGGATGAAAAGAAATTAAAGGAATTGATTGAAGCCAGGCAGGTTAATTATGTGCCGCTTTCAGTAGAGAAAGTAGGCATTGCCGAAGAAGTTGACATAAGTAGCGAGGAAATTTAATGCCTCCATTTAAGCTTGTCTCTGAGTTTAAGCTTACTGGAGACCAGCCAGAGGCAGTGGACAAGCTGGTTGCCGGGATAAGCAACGGCTACAAGCAGCAGACATTGCTTGGGGTGACCGGCAGTGGTAAGACTTTTACTATGGCTAGTGTGGTGGAAAGGGTGCAGAAGCCGGCTTTGGTTATCAGTCATAATAAGACTCTGGCTGCTCAGCTAGCTACTGAGTTTAAGGAGTTTTTCCCGGACAATGCTGTGGAGTATTTTGTGAGTTATTACGATTATTATCAGCCTGAAGCCTATATTCCCAGCACTGATACTTATATCGAGAAGGAAATCGATATAAATGAGGAAATTGACAAGCTGCGGCATGCAGCTACTCGGGCTTTGTTGACTCGTCAGGATGTACTAATAGTGGCTTCGGTATCGTGTATTTACAGCCTGGGTGAACCCGAGGAATATCGTAGTTTTGTAGTTACTGTGAGAAAGGGCGAAAGATGTAACCGGGGCAAGCTGGTTCGTCGTCTGGTGGATATGCAATATGAAAGGAATGACTTCGACCTCAGTCGAGGCAGGTTCCGCATTCGAGGCGATACTTTGGAGGTACAACCGGCCTATGAAGAGATAGCGGCCAGGATTGAGTTCTGGGGGGATGATATCGAGCGTATCGTCGATGTTGACCCTCTTACCGGTGAACTACTAGCTGAGCATGACTCCATTGATGTTTACCCGGCCAAGCACTTTGTTACCTCCCATGATAAGCTCATGGCAGCTATTGAGGATATCAAGGTTGAGCTGGAAGAAAGGTTGATAGACCTGAGAAGCCAGGGTAAGTTGCTTGAAGCGGCGAGACTTGAGGCACGGACTAATTATGACATCGAGATGCTTCGTGAAGCCGGTTACTGCCACGCAGTGGAAAACTATTCCAGGCATCTCCAGCGTCGAGCTCCGGGAAGTCCGCCGTGGACATTGCTCGATTATTTCCCCGGTGACTTCTTGCTGTTTATCGATGAATCGCACATGACGCTGCCTCAAATACGGGGTATGTACCGCGGTGATATTTCCCGAAAACAGACTCTGGTTGACTATGGCTTTCGCCTGCCGTCGGCTCTGGACAATCGACCGCTTAACTTTACTGAGTTTGAAGGGCGCATTAACCAAATTGCCTATGTATCGGCTACCCCTGGCGCTTATGAATATGAGCATAGCCAGCAGGTGGTCGAACAGTTGGTTCGTCCTACCGGTTTGCTGGAGCCTGGTATTGAAGTCAAGCCAACCAGGGGGCAGATTGATGACCTCATCTACCAGATTAAGATGAGGGTGGATAAAGGTGAGCGTTGCTTGGTGACTACATTGACCAAGAGGATGGCCGAGGAGCTAGCTGATTATCTGAGAGAAATGGAGGTGAAGACGCATTATCTTCACTCTGAGGTAGATACGCTGGAGAGGGTGGAGATTTTGCGTGACCTTCGGCTGGGTGTTTATGATGTGGTTGTCGGCATAAACTTGCTTCGTGAAGGCTTGGATTTGCCCGAAGTGAGTCTGGTGGCTATTCTGGATGCTGATAAAGAAGGGTTTCTAAGGTCAAGGCAAGCTCTTACCCAGACGATGGGGCGGGCGTCTCGTCATATCGATGGTCATGTCATCATGTATGCTGATACTGAAACTAAAGCCATGCGTGAAGCTATGGAGGAGACTTATCGCCGGCGGAGAATTCAGGAAGCTTACAATCAAGAGCACGGCATTACTCCGCAGGGGATAAGAAAGGCGATTAGAGATATTGCCCAGCGGGTTAATGTAGTAGCCGAAGCTAGAGCTTCCTATATGGCTACTCCTATATCCAGGGACGAGGTTGTTCGGCTTATTAAGGACCTGGAAGCTCAGATGAGAAAAGCTGCCAAAAACTTGGAATTTGAGAAAGCGGCTTTACTCCGTGACCGCATTATTGAATTAAGAAAAGACGAGGAATTGCTCTCCCCGCTCACCAGGTTCAAGTAGTCGTCTTTCTGCAACAAAGGCAAGGTTATCACCCTGCTCCAACACATTTCGTTATTTTGTGACGGAAACCATATGCCACATCAAACCGACAAGAGGCGCGAAATAAGAACTACAACCAAATTCTAGGCAAATCCGGTTCCTGCAAGGCTCAGCGGTTAGGCTGGCATAAAGCTTGCAAGATTGTTGACAACTGTGATAGTCTGAAAATGAAAAACTGATTCGTGAGGGAGGATGCCAATGAGTAAGAGGTTAGGAGGGAAACAAAAGCTCGACAAGAGCCACCTAGATAGTGTGCCGGATAAGCCTGGTGTGTATGTAATTCGGAACAAGAAGGGCGATGTCCAATATGTAGGCATGTCAAAACAATTGAAAACCCGCATTGCACAGCATGCAGATCAAAAAGACGTTCCAGGAGCGTCTAGCGTTCAAACTAGAACCACTAGATCGGAAAAGCGGGCTCAGCGGCTAGAAGAAGACTATATCAAAAGATATAAGCCGAAATACAATATACAGAAGAACAAATAGCAAATCCTGCAGAATTAAGCTGTAGAGTATGGTAGTAACGTTTGCCAATTGTGAATTTGTAGCCCCGCCGTCTTTGGGGATAGCTGGGGGCGGAAATGCCTAGAAGGAGTGCCAAGTGGCAACCTATGCTGAAGGATGGCAGGGTTGTCAATCGCGGTGAGATTATTCAACTTGGGACCGAGTGTAACGATCTGGTCAGAATAGTTGTGGCTGTCTTTGATCTCGAAGGCTTTACAAATTTCTACGACAGTGCATCGGTCAACAAGAATATCGTAGTCTCTGCCTATATGAATGGCTTCCTCGATTGGCTGAACCACAGATTTGCTAACTTTCCGTCACGACCAGGGTATTGGAAATTCATGGGGGATGGTGTATTGCTAGTCTGGGAAGCTGAAAGGGATCAGATGAACTCAGGTACTACTGGCTTTGCACTAATGAACGCCTGCTGGAACATGGTTCATGGCGAAACAAGTTACGGTACAACATTTCTTCCTGAGTTCATTAAGTGGGTCGCAAAGCGATGGCCTTGTGACTATCCACAGCATCTCCGAGTTAGCCTTTCCGTGGGGCATGCAGTGAAGTATGGTTCAGAACAGCATTCGTGTGAGTATACTGCAGAGTGCATTAATATCGCGTCGCGCCTTATCAAGTTCAATCCAGGTCTCTATTTCACTGCGCACTCGGATTTAGTCCTTGGGCCTGAACCTGAGAGATTTGGCTATCTGGAAAAGAGTATACAAATCAGAGGTATTAACAAACGAGTAGCCATTTATGTGGATACGGATGAATTCAACGGTCTACTAAACAAAGACAAAACGAAGTTCCGAGACATGTAATAGACCTCGCCTCTGCAAGAAGTCGGTTCTTCTTCAGGACTTTGGCACTGTTCCTTATGTGCAAGTTGTAGTTACTTGAACCAAATCCACAGCCTTTTGTCATCTTACCTAACCTCCGCAAGTGTTCACTATTGAACGAAAAGCCAAAGAGTTAGGTGCCTAGAGATTCTCCTTTTGCCTTCTTTAACTAGGCAGCGGTAGGCGAGGGGTTGACGGGAGGATAGGGTTATCTGGGTGCTGCAAGACGAAGGTGGAGAAACCAGAGCTTCTATTTACTCGAAGTCTTCGTCTTTAGGTAGCAGAAAATCGTCTACCGGCTCAGGGAAGGGGGTCAATGTAATTTCCGTGGTCTTCACTATTCTCGGGGCAAACTTCCTAACTTCCTTTTCATTGTAGGTTACTTTGTCTATAAAAATATAGTCATAGCCCTGATTAGAATCAAGAGAAGGACAAGCTATACCGATTACACTTTGGCAACCGTATTGAATTTGGGCTGATGCGACTAATAAATTCAGTTGCCTTATTCTTGATGTCCTGTCCATACTTGGTGTTACAAGAAATGTGAGTACCCACGGTTGACCTAAATTCCGGTAACTAAACATTCGCGTTTTACCATCGCCCTTGATAGCCTTTGCTGTTTGGAATAGGTGCTTCCCAATCTCTCTTCGATGGATATATGGTAGTTTGTTCAGCTGAGTAGCAATTTCCAAGTAGCTTGTTCTATCGGATACGGGTTTCACATACTTCGTAAGCTCTGGTGGCTGATAGGAAAGTTTGTCTGGGTCTTGGTGATGAAGCTCGTCAATAAGACCGTTATAGAAATCTACAAATATATTATGTTTACGTTTACGGTCAAAAAATTCTCCTACATCTATGAGGTGGGACCGCTTGGTTTCAAGCTCTTTGTAGCTCAGCCCTGATCGTAGATGGCCATCTAAAAGGTAAGTCACACACAAATCTCTTTCGTTACCAACCATGCTTTTGACATCATCTGAAATTGAGGCCCTTTGCCGAAGGTATTCAATAATATCTGGAAGCGTTCCAAGAAGGTCTACCAAGTTTAAGAAATCGTTAAGCGAAAAATAATGAATGGGGATTCCTTTAGGAGTTTGGTGCTTCACTTCAGTGGTTAGCACGAAGGGCGGGCCTAAATATTCAACCAGTGCTATCCCACAAACAGGAATTAGATCACCTGCGTGAAAAACAACATTCTCTTGCCACGAATGAGTTGCCGATACCCCGGAGGTCACCACTTTGCGAATAGCACCTGCTGCTTGACGACCAGCTACAACAAGTTGCTTCGTTGCCCAGTCGACAAGGAGTTGTCCTGAAGGTGGGGAGTCGTTTCCACGAGCCTTAATCTGGATACATAAGCACTTGTCATCTAAAACTGCCAGCAGGTCAGCGAGTTCCCTGTTAATGCTTACCCATTCAGGGCGGAGGAATAGGAAGTCCCGTAGGAATGACCTTTTGCAGAATTCGTCAGTCAACTCTTCGATAGCTGAACCGCGTTGCTTTGACATCTCCAAATTGTTGCCTGTTAGGAAAACCTCGCTAGGATTCAAACTTTGCCTTTCATGAATTTGTTTAATCCCTCGCCACCATATTCGCCTCTCTTAAGCATAGTTTAGCTTTATTTTCTATTTCATTCCAGCAACTCAGTCACATTCCATCGTATTGTTACCTGGCAGCTACCAAGCGAGTAGTTAGCAGCCGCTGCAAAGCTGGCATTGACTCATTCCTCTCGAAAATTCGGGAACCGGCCACAGATGCCTAGCGAAAGCAATAGTCACTACAACAATCTCTTTTGGATTCCGTTATGCCGCTGTTGACCTTATTCTGTAGTTTCCCTGGTTTCCCTTTTGTAACCCTCTTCTTCGAGCTTTTCCATAAGTCGGGCAGCTCTGGGGTAGCCAATGCGGAGACGGCGCTGGCTGTGTTAGAAGCTACCCGCTCCTCTGTTTGAAGGCCTCGTACATTACCAGGGCGGCAGCGACGGAAGCGTTAAGCGAGGTAATTTCCCCTCGCATGGGGATATGTGCCATAAAATCGCTCAATCCAAAGCCTAAAAATAGCAAGGGAAATCGGAAATCATAATCTAATTCTTGTCCGTTGCAGTTACTACGGCGAATTATCGTTCTCAGGTCAACTGGTCATTAAACAGAAAGCCAGTCTGTAC
>QYPU01000027.1 GCA_007280145.1 Dehalococcoidia bacterium
CTCTTCAGGTTTGACTTCCTCGAGGTATACCTCAATTCCCAGTTCTTGATACATCTCTAAGGTCCTCTTAAGATGGTCACCGCCGGTTACGGAGGCTACTCTCCAGCCTTCTCTTTCTAGTTCCTGTTTAGTCTTAACTACTTGATTCATCTGCCAATTCCTTGATTTTATCGAACAGCTCAATGAAATGCTCACGCCACTCAGGAATGCCTTCCACCAAAGGTATGCCCCTGGAATATAGACTGGCAATATCAGTATCTAGTGGGATAGTAAGTAAGATGGGGATATTTTCGCTACGGCAATACTCATCTACCTTTCCATCTCCTACCCCGGCGCGGTTGAGTACTACACCACAGGGTATGTTGAGCTCTCTGGTTACCTCCACTGCCAGAACGAGGTCATTAAGCCCGAATGGAGTAGGCTCGGTGACCAGGAGGCAGAAATCACTGTCTTTAATCGCTTCTACCACCGGGCATGATGTCCCCGGCGAGACGTCAACTATAACTGTTGCTTCAGGCTTGACGTATTCTTTAACTTTCCGAATTATAGGTGGTGCCATGACCTCTCCGACGTTGAGCTTGCCATGAACAAAATCTATACCTTCCGAGTCTCCCATCTCTACAACTCCGACCTCTTTATTTTCCTCCGAGATAGCGCCTTCAGGACAAAGGTAACTGCAGGCTCCGCAGCCATGGCAAAGCTCGGGGAAAACCAGTACGTTCTCCTTAATCACAGCGATAGCATTGTAAGCGCAGACCTCTGCGCATTTGCCATAGTAGGTACATTTACTCCTATCTACTTTCGGAATTGGAATAAATACTGATTCACTGTGAGTAAGAGATGGCTTCAAGAAGATATGGTCATTGGGCTCTTCTACGTCGCAATCGAGAAGCTGCACGGCACTCTTGCCTTTTAAAGAAAGAGCCAGGCTGGTAGCTATAAGAGTCTTACCGGTTCCCCCTTTGCCGCTGGCAATGGATATTATCATTTTAAGCTCTAGCCATCTTTGCCCCACACTTGGGACAGCTCAAATTGTAGCAAGGTGTTCCTGCCTGGTGAGGCATTCTGCCCCCGCAACTAGGGCAAACACATTCACCACTAGGGCCTGCTCCAGGGCGATTGCCGCCCATTCTGCCTCCGCCTCCTCCACCCCTGCCGATGCCCCTACCTGTTCCTGGGCCACTGCCTCCCGGGGGCCCGGTTCCGTCTCCTCTCGGCATAATTACAACCTCCTTTCTTATCGAATGTTTCCTTTGTATATTGCTATTACGTTGCTATTTAGGTTAGGACGCCAAACTGACGTCGGCTTTTAAACCGCTCAGGTAGAGCCGACGCAGCTTGAGCCTGATATCTGGCTACTTCCCGAGCCGCCACCAAAGAAGCTGGAGACAAGCCTTTTCGGGTTCCCCTCTTGACACTTGGGGCAATTTAGCTTGGAGCCATCTTGTCCCATAGATTGCCGAACTGAGAATCTCTCACCGCATTTGGTGCACTGATACTCATAGATTGGCATAGCCTGCCTCCTATTTATTCCCCTTCCCCAGCTCTTCAATTCGCTGCTGGATATCGCTTAGCTGCTGTGCCAAAATCTGGGATTGTGCTTTAAGTGATTCAACTTCTTGCTCCGGGGTCATCGGCTGAGGTGCTGGGCTAACCGGGGGCATCATGCCACCTCCCATACCACCACCCATGCCCATGCCTCTGCCCATACCACGGCCCATGCCCATGCCGTGCCCCATACCACCTCCCATGTCCATACCACCACCCATTGCCCCACTAATTCCTGTAGCTGTTCCTCCCATGCCAAAGTGAGCAGCTACATTAGGCTGAGAGATTGCCTGAAGCTGTCCGCTTTTGTAGCCTTCGATAGCGTCTCGCACCGTTCCTGAGACTCCGGTGATTACTTGAATGCCTGCTGCTGACAGTGTTTGGTAGGCATTGGGGCCACAGTTACCGGTGAGCACCACCTGTGCTCCTTTGCCGGAAATCATCTGGCCAGTGGAAATTCCAGCTCCACCTGAAGCCATAGCGCTTGAGTTTTCTACTGCCTCAAACTCCATTGTCTCTGGGTCAGCGATAATGAAGTATTGACATCTGCCAAAGCGCGGGTCTACTTCAGCATCAAGGTCTGGGCCTGTAGCCGATATTGCGATTTTCATAATTTACTCCTTTAGATGTTAATCATCTGACTATCGGTTAAGTCTCACTTCCGAGCTGCTGAATCCTGGCTTCTATTTGCTCCAGTTGCTGTCTCATAGCCTGAGCCTGGGTCTTGAGAAAATCAAGCTCCTGTTCACGGGTCATCTGCGGGGCAAATGGCATTGCACCTGGGGCAGGTGGCGTAGCTCCGTAGTAAGGCATACCCCAAGGTGTGCCATATCCGGGGATAGCGCAGAAGCCTCTGCCGCCACCGGTCATCGGGCCCATTCCACGTGGGCCAGTACCATCAAATCCTGGCATAATTCACCTCCTTTATTTATTTTGCTAATGATGGGTGCTGATTGTTCATCAGCGCTACTATATAATTGTCTTTTATTCTTCACTCTCAAGGTCGTGCATCCTGGTCTCAATTTGCTCAAGCTGACTTTTTATCGCTTCAGCCTGACTTGCCAGAAAGTCGAGCTCTTGTTCTGGAGTCATCTGTGGAGCGAAGGGTACAGCTCCGGAAGCAGGTGGTGTTCCTGCATAGAATGGATATGCACCCTGCCTAGTGCTGAATTCCGGGCTGGTAGGATAGGGAGCCTGTGGATATGGCCATCCTATAGGTGACCACGCAGCTCCGCTGAGGAAGTAGCTGCACCTTGGCAGTCCCCCTCTACCTCGTCCTACATAAGGCCAGGGTGGGGAGCTGCCGCGAAAACCAAATCCCATTCCTCCTCGAAAACCAAATCCCATTCCTCTTCCGTATGGCATTTTTCACCTCCTATTTTTTAAGTTCTTCCAATCTTTTCTTAATTCTGTCCAGCTCTGCTTCCAGCATCCTTGCTTGTTCCTCAAGCATAGCAGTCTCTTGTTCCTTGGGCATGGGAGTCCATGGTCAGGTATAAGGGGTTATGGATACCTGTATGGATATCCATAGGACGGCATGTAGCCTGGAGCGTAATATGGATAACCATAGCCCGTGTAAGGGATAGCGGGGCCGTATCTGCCGGCGAAGGGGTAGGCATATGGACCTCTCCAACCTATGCCTCGTCCTCTGCCCATCCCCGGTCTCATGCGCATACCCATGCCGCGCCACATGCCTCCTCTCAGCATAGGGTTAGCGAATCCCGGAGTGCCGAAACCAGCGCAAAAACCAGCACCCCTCCCTGTCATCGGTCCCATTCCTCTGGGTCCAGTTCCATCTCCAAATGGCATCTCACTTACCCCCTTTCCTTATTTTCTTCGCTATTTTTTTGACCGTGTATTAGCCTATTTTGGCATTCAGGACAGTAACCTGTCAGCCGTACCTCAGCATCGATAACCTTAAAGCCCCTATTACTGCTAATCTGAGACTTGAGTTTCTCCGTTGACTGGCAGCGAAATTCGAGAATCTTACCACAGCCGAGGCATACCAAGTGATGATGACTCTGACCTTTGGATTCGTAGCAGCGATGTGTATTGCCAAACTGATGCTCTTTTATTAAACCTAATTCTTTGAACAGTTTTAGATTGCGGTAGACCGTGGATAAACTGAGAACGGATTGCTGCTGCCTAGCCTGCTCATATAGCTGGACAGCATCAAGGTGCCCTTTATTCTCACGGATGACGTTTAGCAAAAGAACTCGCTGCGCAGTGCGACGCTGCTCGAGCTTATTTAAAAGTGTTACCGTTTTTGTCATTTTCTTACATCAATTAAATTACTATTCAGCAGATGTCACCCTTTGTTTTAACATAGTTAAAAGCTTAATTCCCTTAAGCTGGCGGAAAGTTGCTCCTTGACTTACACATTTAAGAACCATATTGGCGTCAGTCACTTTAGTACCCGAGATAGCATCTACGCCGTAGTCGAACAGAACAGGCGAAAGTGGTGTGGTACCTCCCAGAACCAGGATGTATGCCTTTGGGCTGCATAGAGCTAGCAGATGCTCGATAGTATGGTTGATGAAGGCACTGCCGGTGATACCCACAACCTCAGCTTGCGGAATAAGACTTTCTGCTTCATTTTCAGCAATATCTCCCTCTCGTGGATGCTTCTCGATAACCCAGAGACACTTTGCTGCCTGGCTAAGTTTTTGTACAAAGGGGAAGTGCCCAACCAGAGCTACTTTCTTGCCCTTTCCTCTCTTAACTAGAAGGTCAGCAGCGTTCATCTCAACACACTGCCTTTCCTCAACATCAATAAGCGAGTTAATAGTTGCCATACCGATAGCCGCTTCGAAAGGATTAGGCGACAATGCCATATTTGCAAGCTCTGACGCCGTTTTCCCTAGCAGTTCCCCGGCCTCCTTGACTGCTATATCTCCTTGAGGATGATTATTCCAGTGAGGCGTTGAAGCTAGTCCACAGTTCTTCGTCAGCACTGCTGTCTGAAACGGACCTTGACTTATATCTTTCACCTTAGTATCCAGGCTCAATCCTGTAAGTAAGTCATAGATAATTCTCATTTGTTTACTCCTAGCAGTGTTACCAGCCATGTCTGCCTCCTCGGTGCCTGCCTTGGCCTCTTCTGCCAAATAGCCCAGTTTGCAAAGGTAAAATGTATGGCGTTTGGCACGTGGGGCAAATAGTGGGTGGATTTGCTACCAAGGTCTCAAATGGTACATCCCATTCATGCCCATCCTGGCACCTGAAGCGGCGCGTGGCCATCTCAAAATTGCCTCCTTCAATCCTTATCGCTTTCCCATTAACTAAAGCATCAGCCAATTTCTGCCTGCCCGAACTCAATAGCCGCTGGAATGTAGAGCGGGAAATGTTCATTTCTCGGGCACATCCCTCCTGCTCTAATCCCTCCAGGTCCTTAAGCCGTATTGCTTCTGTCTCTTCTACGGAGAGGCAGACCTCTTCTAGCATCCGTAGAGGTAATGCTGCTGGTTTAAAGTAGGTTACCTGCGGTAGAGAAGCCACGCGGCGCCACTTAGTCGGCCTGCCGACAGGATTTTTATCTTCGCTCTGTATATTTATTGTCATATGCTCATAATTATTATAACGCATAAGAGATAATAATGTCAAAAATTCA
>QYPU01000017.1 GCA_007280145.1 Dehalococcoidia bacterium
ATGAATTTTCAGTCTGCTATACGCAGGCGAATAAGCGTACGTCACTATGAGACGAGGCCTGTCCCTGAGGAAGTCTTGCAAGCTGTGGTCAGTTCTGGGGAGAGTTCTATGGCTCTGGACGAGAGCATCCGGATTCGTTTCCACCTTGTCAGGGAAGGGAGGTTGGTTGCTGAGCGAATGACCTTATTGACCGGGACGAAGATACTCTTCGGCTCAGCGCCACACTTTATCATAGCCACATCGGAGGAGAGGCCATTATTTATGTTGAATATGGGCTTCAGGATGGAACAGATGATACTTTTTGCCACCCAGGAGGGCCTCGGCACCTGCTGGATTGGCGGCATGTTTGCCGAGGAACGAATCAGCGCCTTCCTGGGTTTGGGAAAGGGTGAGCGTGTAATCGCATTGACCCCGATTGGCTATCCGGACACTTCGTTTCACGGCAGGTTGGCGCATGATGCTGTTGAGCTGGTGGCGGTGAATTTCGGGCGAAGGAAACCATTGCGACAAATAGCGTTTGGCTCTGGTTGGGAGTCACCTCTTGAGACCAAAGATAGTGAACTGCTCGAAGCTCTGGAATGTGCACGTTTGGCTCCCTCCTGGGTTAATGCTCAACCATGGCGTTTTTTGGCAGGTCAAAGAGAAGTGATAGCTGTTGCCGATGCAAGGGGAAGGTATCGCAGCATTCGCCAGGGCAGGCACTACTACCGCCTCGATGCGGGGATTGCGATGGCACATTTCTATCTGGCGGCAAGGGAAATGGGGTGGAGCGGGAAGTGGCATGTAACTGGATTTGACCCGGCAAGGGTTGCAATGGAGCATGCCATTCCAAAAGACTATGAAGTACTCGGAATATACAAGAGGTAGAAATGCATAATCTGATTATGAAGCGGTTATCATTTTTAATAGCTGCTGTGCTTTGCCTTCAGCTTGGCTTTGCTGGGCCAGTCCAATCGGCGGCAGAAGGCCCAGTTGAGGTCAAGGAGTTAAATTTCGTTTTTCTGCATGGCGCAGGCGGCAACTCCTGCACTCAGCAGCTCCTGGCTGATACTATCGTTGAGCAGATACCGAAGTATATCCTTGTCTATGAACAGTCACATCCTGGTATTAAGGTTCGCGTGGACACCTTGAATAGATGTTACCCAGACGATGTGGGTATCGATATCTGGGCTCGTAACATTGTTAGTAGTATCAACAAGTATTTGCCTGGCAAGGGAAGCGTAATCTTGATTGGACATAGCATGGGTGGCAAATCAGCTATCTATGCGGTGGCTCGCAATGTGGGCAACATAGCTGAGAGAGTGCCGCTGGTAGTTACTATCGACAGCCCGATTAAGAGTCTGGACAAGTATCAGGTTACTGGCGGTGGGTCATTTCTTAACTATTGCCGGGCTCGGTGGTTAGGTTCTACCCGCGGAGTCTGCTCTTCGGTTGCTTATTACGATAGCTCTGAAGAAGCCATGTGGGTAGGTCATAGCAAACACTGGTTGGCCTTTGTGGCGAGTGAAAACACGCCGCTCAGTCAGCAGTTTGATTATGGCGGGGTTGACCCTTATCCCAGAGATATGGATGACGGTGCCCTGCCGCTATCAGCTCAATACTCTGATGGAGCTGATGTAGTTTACTATGGAGAGCATGGCCACAGCGATTTTGGAGTCTCGAAAGGCGTGGGCAACTTCATGGCAAAGCAGATTCTGCAGTATATTTTTGGCGGCTCTATAGAGTGCTCTGTCCTTGCTGAGAGTGGTGACTTTGAGCATAGGGCTGGCGGGCTGCTGCTGGGAACAGATTACTGGCAGGACCTTGTTGGTGATGTTCTTGCCAGGAATGGCACGCTATGGCATTGGAATCAGTCCTACACGAAATGGCAGGAATGGGAGGATGTAGTAGAGTATTGTCCTCCCACATACGAGAAATATAAGCGGAGCCGCTACGAAGTTAGCCGGGTGAGGTCATCGGCGCTTTTTACCAGCATTAAGGAGTTGCACTGGCTGGAGCCTGATAATCCCGAGGATTTTCGCCTCTATGTACGAACCGAAACTGCCCCTCGAAATTACCTACAGGTAGATTGGGAAATCTATCGACAGGATTCGTTGCCCGCGGGAACAGTGCGCGACCATTATGAGGTCGAAATAGTCGCTGGCACACCTTTGACTGGGATCGAGCGCGTGTCTTGGGCAACGGATGACCCCCGTGACCTGGGGTTGCGAATACAGTCACGGACAGAGCGTCCATTTCGCTGGTTCGAAGCTGGATGGAGAACCTACTATAAAGAAAGTCGGCAAAGAAAGGTTATTGATGAAATCCCTGCGTTGCCAGCGACCATACCTGTTAGCTAGAAGCCTTACTGCTGACCTGTGGTTGAGCTAGGCTTTGAGTACGGCTCGAGCCGTGAGGAAACGAATTAGCCTCTCCCGTTCTACCATGCCGATTAGTCTATCGTTTTTCTGCACCGGTATCTGGTCTATGTCGTACTCATCCATTTGCTCCAGCAGGTCTACTGCTGGTTGGTCAGGATGAGCGGCCTTGAGCTCACCGGCAGGTGTCATTATTTCGCTTATTTGGGTGGAGTCCCAGCGCTTTTGTGGTATTTGTATATCACTTAGAGTTACAATCCCTTGGAGTTTACCATCCTCAATCGCTACGAAGCAGTGCTGCCCTGAATTTATAATGTAATCTCGAACCACTCCAAAGGTGAGTTGCTGCATGATAGGGGTATAGTTCTCACTCATCATATAGCCGGCCGTAACGCCACGTAGAGCGTCGCGCACTAATGCCTGACGGCGGCCGACTGCCGCCGCATTTTCCAAAAACCAGCCAGCAGCAGCTATCGCTATCCCGGTAAACCACTCACCAGCGGTGATAATTGCCAGAATGCCTACTAAAATGAGTGAGAAACCTATAACCCGCCCGGCCAGGGTGGTAATGCGCGTTGCCTGACTATAATCGTGGCTTATCATCCACAGAGCTGCTCGTAGAGCTCTGCCTCCATCCAGAGGAAAACCAGGAATAAGATTGAACAGAGCTATCATGATGTTGAAAAAGAATAGCCATTGCATGAGGTCGGCAACCATAAAGCTCTCGCCAGCCGCCAGTATGGAACGAGCTGCGTAAAATATCCCGGCTATTATGAGGCTGGACAAGGGGCCCGTTATGGCGACTAGCAGCTCGGGAACCGGGCGAGTGTCCTGTTCTGTTACCCGCGGCACTCCACCAAAGACATACAGGGTGACGCTCTGCACCGGCATACCTCTATTGATAGCGATGAAACTGTGAGCTAATTCGCGGGCACTCATAGAGGCAAAGAAAAGCAAGCCGGCAGCTATCCCAAGTATTACGTTTTGCCACAAGGGATAGACGCCGTAGGAGGTAAACGCCAGGCCTCCAGCTAATAATACAAAGGCGAGAAACCACGTATAGTGCAGTCGTACTGGAACCCCGAAAACCTTGCCCAGATTTATGGCGCGTGTTATCTTCACTACCTCGGGCATGTTTCTAGTATAAAGGCTGCAGCCTTTTGAGGCAAGGCGGAATTGCTGGGGTTGTTTGAAAGTAATGAGCTAAACATTTAATATTAGATAAGAAATTCTTGGAGGTTGAAACAGGGTTTGTATGGAGATAATTCCGGCTATTGATATTAAAGATGGCAGATGTGTCCGGTTATTTCAGGGTGATTACAGCCAGGAGACGGTTTTTTCTGAAGACCCAGTAGCCGTTGCTTTGGACTGGCAAGCCCAGGGGGCCTGCAGGATTCATGTGGTCGACCTGGATGGAGCCGCCAGCGGAGAGGTATGCAATAGGGTGGTTGTTGAGGCGATAGTAAAGCAGGTAAGCTTACCTGTCCAGCTTGGCGGTGGTATAAGAGATGAAGCTACAGTCAGCAGCCTCTTAGGTATTGGAATAGGCAGGGTTATTCTGGGGACAGCGGCAGTAGAGCAACCGGAGCTGGTGGAGAGATTGTGCGATAAGTTTGGCGAGGCTATAGTGGTTGGCATTGACGCTCGGGATGGGCATGTAGCCATTCATGGCTGGCAGAAAGGCACTGGAATTAGCACTTTGGAGTTGTGCCGAAGGATGGCAGATATGGGGGTGAGGCGTCTTATTTATACCGATATAAAACGTGATGGCACACTAACTGAACCTGATTTTAAGGCGATAGCTGCGCTTGTTGACAGTTTGGATTTGCCGGTCATTGCTGCAGGTGGCATTTCAACATTAGGCCATCTGCGGAAGCTTGGGAAACTAGGGGTCGAAGGAGCTATTGTGGGCAAGGCA
Source organism: Dehalococcoidia bacterium (assembly GCA_007280145.1). Classification (GTDB taxonomy): domain Bacteria; phylum Chloroflexota; class Dehalococcoidia; order GIF9; family UBA5629; genus QYPU01. The sequence continues at coordinate 4,276 of QYPU01000017.1, forward strand.
CTCTATACAGGTAATATAGACTTGAGAGAAGCCCTGGCTATTAGCAAAATGTAGGTACAGGTCTTTAGACCTGTCCGAAGGCGGACAGACCTGAAGGTCTATCCCTACGAGGGATAATGTCTTAAAATGTAGGGACAGGTCTTTAGACCTGTCCGAAGAAGGACAAAAGGGATGCTCAGACAGCGAAGGCATTCACCAAGGCTTTTGGGTTTTAATTACTCGGGGCCTTATGCTTATTTCATCACTTGCCCTACATATCAAAAAAGGCTCTACTTTGAAGACAAGGCAATCGTTGATATTGTTTTGGCTATTCTGAGACGGGTTGGTGTACAGAATAGCTTTGGTATTTATGTTTACTGTTTTATGCCTGACCATCTTCACCTTTTGCTGTTGGGAGAGGAAAAATCCTCTCTACATAGGTTTATGAAAACATTTAAGCAGGAAAGCAGTTTCGCATTTAAGAGAGCATATGGCAATTCTCTTTGGCAGAGGAGTTATTATGACCATGTTCTCAGAAAAGAAGAGGCGCTTGAAGACGTGGCGTTGTATATACTGAATAATCCAGTGCGGGGAGGGCTGGTAGATGATTATAAAAGCTATGCCTTCTCAGGTTCCTTTATGTTTGATATCATGGAATTAGGTGGACAGACCTGAAGGTCTATCCCTACGAGGGATAATGTCTTAAAATGTTCGGACAGGTCTTTAGACCTGTCCGAAGTAAGGTGGTGAACGATGTTAAAGTTTGATGATAGGGGCTTAATCCCGGTTATAGTTCAGGATGCCAGTAATGGCGAGGTGTTGATGTTGGCTTATGCAAACAAGGAATCCTTGCGGAGGACTCTGGATAGTGGTGAGGTCTGGTTCTATAGCCGAAGTCGGCAGGAGTTGTGGCACAAGGGAGCTACCTCAGGTAGTATCCTGAAAGTGCATTCTATTGCTAAGGACTGTGATAGCGATACAATCCTGGTTCGAGCTGAGCCAGCTGGTCCGGTATGCCATACGGGAAATCGGACCTGCTTCTTTCAGGACTTCGGGAAGGAAGATATAGACTAAATTGCCTATTACCACCCCACTCAAAAGCATGTAGCGCAGGGCTTTAGCCTCGCCCTCGCAACGACAGTACCCAATGTAGGGACAGGTCTTCAGACCTGTCCGAAGGTGGACAGACCTGAAGGTCTATCCCTACTTAACGTTCTCCCTCCCCTGGCGGGAGGGAGATAGAAGGAGGGGGATTCCTTCGGCTTTCACCCTCATCTTACTCCTCTCCCATCGAGGGAGAGGAGATAAACTCGCTGTTGTCGGCTTCGATGACTTTTTTCAGGGCTGCTAGCGCTGCTTCCAATTGGTTGTCGTTTGGCTCTCTGGTAGTCATAGATTGTAAAATAAGCCCCGGGGCTAGCAGGCTACGGACCACAAGATTCTCACTGTGAGCCGCCCCGAACCGGATAAATTCATAGCCGATAGCGGCGATAGCCGGGATTAGAACGATACGGTATAAAATGCTCAGCCACAGTGCTGGACGGCCAAACAGGGCAAAAACAACTATAGCAATAACGAGGACTGCCAACAGGAAGCTGGTGCCACAGCGGGCATGGGCGGTGGAGTAGCTTTTGACAGCGCCTATCTCCAGAGGCATTCCAGCCTCGTAGGCATTGACGGCCTTGTGTTCAGCACCGTGATAGGCGAAGACTGTCTTAATATCAGGCATGCGGCTTATTAGCCCCAGATAAGCGATGAAGATGCCTATACGTATGACACCCTCGATTATGTTGCTGACTAGGGCTGAGGTAATGTATGGGTCAATCAGATAGCGGGTGAGCAGCAAAGGAGCGATAAAAAACAGAGCTACAGCGAAGGCAATGGCGATAGCCACACTTCCCCACAATAGCGTTGGAGACATGTCCTCCTTCCCGTCTTCGGCAGAGGCAACCCGGGCAGAATGAAGCAAAGCCTGGATGCCAAGGACCAGAGTCTCGATGAGGACAAATATGCCCCTGATAAACGGTATATTTCTCAGGCGGCCCTTGTACATGCTGGCGAGAGGCTGGCTGGCTACGTCCAGTTCGCCATCGGGGCGACGGACGGCGATAGCCACAGTCTCTCGCCCTCGCATCATCACGCCTTCGATTACCGCTTGCCCACCGTAATAGAAAGGTTTTTGTGTTGCCATTTTCCTAGAAATGCAATTATACACCTAGTGCTACATGTAGTGCGAGGAATGTCATTGCAAGCCCGGGTAGGCTGGAGCACCCGCTCCAGCGACGAAGCAATCCTGGTGGGGAGAGGGAAAGCCACGCCACGATAATTATACTGTCATTGCGAGGCCGGGTAGGCTGGAGCATCCGCTCCAGCGACGAAGCAATCTGGGTGAGAAGCAAATAACATGTAGTGCAGGGCTTTAGCCCTGCCTGAAGGCGGACAGACCTGAAGGTCTATCCCTACAGGGGCTAGCTAATCGGTCAGTTTATAGCGGCGCTTAAAGCGCTCTACCCTGCCGGCGGTATCCACTATCCTTTGCTCACCGGTAAAGAATGGGTGGCACTTGCTGCATAGCTCAACCTTGAGTTCCTTCCTGATGGAGCCGGTAGTAAAAGTGTTGCCACAGGAGCAGGTTACTTTGGCATCAGTATAATATTTAGGATGGATTTTATCCTTCATTTCCTTTATTCAGTATAAACGCTGACTTTTTTTCTGTTCTTGGCTGCCGGTTCGAACTTGACTGTGCCGTCAATGAGGGCAAAAAGGGTGTGGTCTTTGCCCACGCCAACATTGTTGCCTGGGTGAATACGAGTTCCTCGCTGCCTGACTATGATAGTACCGGCATGAATCTGCTCACCACCGTATTTTTTCACACCCAGCCGCTTGGACTGGCTATCACGGCCGCACCGTGTGCTGCCTCCGCCCTTCTTATGTGCCATTAGCCCTTACCTCCCGCTGTTACCTTTTTCTTTGGGGTTCTTTTGGCCACTGCCTCACCGGGCTTGACGATTTCTTTGATTTCCAACCGGGTGTAAAGCTGCCGGTGCCCTGTTTTTCGGCGATAGCGTACCTTAGGCTTATATTTGAAGACGATAATCTTATCACCTTTTTTCTCGCCGAGGCAAGTAGCCATCACCTTAGCACCATCGATAGTTGGACTGCCTATAATGGTATCCTTATCGTCAGCAATAAGCAGCACCCTGGAAAGCTCAACATTCTCGCCTTCGGCAACAGCCAGGCGGTCGACATCTACTTTCTGTCCTGCGGTTACCTTATATTGCTTCCCACCAGTTTCGACTATAGCGTAAGTACCTTCCATATCCAAAAACAAACTTAAATTTACCAGATTGGGCAGTCGAATGTCAAATTTCGGCTTTGCCGGGAGCGTCAAAACATGTAGCGCAGGGCTTTAGCCCTGCCCCACACCCATCACCACCCGCGGGCAGCCTTAAAAGACTGCACTACATGTGGGCTGGGTTGAGGGAATGTAGGGACAGGTCTTTAGACCTGTCCGAAAGTGGACAGACCTGAAGGTCTATCCCTACGTGGGGTTTTGCTGTCTTGGCAACCCTATTCTGTCATTGCGAGCGAAGCGAAGCAACCTAGCCTCGCCTAAACCCCACCGAGATTGCAGCAGCACTCCCGTGCCTCGCAATGACAAGGGGAAAAGTCCTCACCACGACAACCATGTATGGAGTCCATGTCTCATACCCTTTCACTCCAAACTACTAATGTCGATATCAAGAAGTCCTAAAACCTCTTCGATGTATCCAGTATATCCATAACCTAAAAACTGTATAGTATGTCTTGGACATCGTACAAGAGCGGTTTGACAAAAAATGGCGTGCTGGTGTAATATCGGTAAGCCTTTATATGCGCATATTTAAATCCGTAAATATAATGACATGCGTGATGTACTGAGAATATTCAAAGCCCTCTCGGATGAAACCAGGCTGCGGTGGTTTGAAAACATATAAGACAACATCAAGTTAATAAGGAGGTGATGCGAGTGAATCTGAAACGAAGATAGTTGGTTTCTTGTGTAGCTGGTACTGTAATGAAAACTGCTGGTTGGCATAGACCGTGCTTGTGTTAAGCGCAAAGCCAGAAGGAAGGAGGATGAATGCAAAATAAGATTATTTCTAAACAAGACTTAGTCAGCTTTGTAAACAATCTTATCAAGGAAAAGGCAGCCGAGGAGATAGTGGGAGTAAAAGCCAGTGACGGCAAGTATGCTTTCGGTGAACTAGCCAACGCCAGCGAATTATGCCTCGACTATGATGTGACCCTGCTTCCCCCAAAGAAATACTTCCTCCCCCAGAAAGAAACAGTCCTCAAATTTAAACTGGGCGCCAAGCCAAGTGTTGAGCCGGTAGCCGACGCCAAGTCCATAATCATCATAGGTGTTCATCCCTATGATATCAAGGCTATCGAGCTCTGTGATGCTGTTTACACTTCTACTAACCCTGACCCTAATTATCTACTGAAAAGGAATAAAGCAACCATCATCGGTGTCGATTGTTTGAATCCTAATCCTAAAGCCTTTTGCCCGAGCCTGGGTACAGCTATTGTTGAATCAGGCTTTGATTTGATGCTAACTGATATTGGTGATAGCTATGTAGTAGCTGTTGGAACCGGCAATGGAGACAAGCTGCTCAATAAATATGCCAAAACAAAGGCGGCGACGGACTCGGAGCTAGCTCAACGGGACAATCAGAGGAGGCAAGCCTTGGGAAAATACAAGGTCTCCCTCAACATGCCGTCTTCGGAAGTACCCGGATTACTGGAAGCATCCTGGGACAGTCCGGTATTTAAAGAGAAGAGTGAGACTTGTTTGAGTTGTGGCTCTTGTGTCATGGTCTGTCCTACCTGTGTTTGCTTTGATGTTCAAGATGATATAGCTCTTACTCTAGATAAAGGTGAGCGCTATCGGCAATGGGATGCCTGCATGCTGGTAGATTTCGCCAAGGTAGCCACCGGTGAAAATTTTAGAGATGACAAGGAGAAACGGTTCAGACACCGCATGTACCGCAAAGGAATGTATCTTATAACAAGATATGAGAAACCAGGCTGTGTTGGCTGTGGCCGGTGCGCTTTAGCCTGCCTGGCTCAGATTGCCAGCCCGGCTGAAACATTTAATTTACTGAAGGAGGCGAGTTGAAATGGTGACACAGCTAACCCCAAAAGCATCCCTGTATCTCCCTCGTTTGGCTGAGCTAACAAGGGTTGAACCTCTAGCTCAGAAGGAGAAAGTTTTCGAATTCAGGCTTAGCGATGGCAAGGAACTAGGCCACAAGCCAGGACAATTTGTCGAAATCTCTCTTTTCGGTATAGGCGAAGCTCCTATCTCCATTTCATCTTCGCCGACAAAGAAGGGTTCATTTGAATTAGCCATCAGGGCTACAGGCAATGTGACCAACGCCTTGCATAAATTAGACAAAGGAGCCACCGTAGGTATCCGAGGTCCCTTCGGTAATGGTTTTCCTATAGACAAATTCAAGAATAAAGATGTCCTGATTGTTGCTGGTGGTATCGGGCTCTTTCCCTTGCGTTCATTGATTAACTACATCAGGGACAACAGGGCTGATTTTGGCAACCTTACCGTACTTTTCGGTTGTCGCGCACCGGTAGAGCGGCTTTTCTGCAATGAGCTTTGTACTTGGGGCGAGTATACAGATATGGAGTTCCTGGAGACGGTAGACACATGCGATGAATCCTGGACAGGAAACGTTGGAGTCATAACTACGCTATTCCCGAAAATCACCTTCGACCCGAGTAATACGTATGCAGTTGTAGTCGGCCCACCGATTATGTATCGCTTCGTAATTGCTGAGTGTGTGAAGAAAGGCATCCCTGAAGACCAGATAATCCTCTCCCTGGAGAGGAGGATGAAGTGTGGTGTTGGGAAGTGCGGACATTGCCAGATTAACAATGTCTATGTCTGCCAGGAAGGGCCTGTTTTCACCTATGCAGAGCTAAAGAAGCTAAAGGAGGCAGTATAGATGAAACCAAAAATAGCTTTCTTCGACTTTACTGGCTGTGAAGGCTGCCAGTTAGAAGTGCTTAACTTCGAAACCGAATTGGTAGACCTGTTAAACCTGGTGGACATCGTCAACTTTAGAGAAGCCATGACGGAAAGGTCAGATGACTACGATATAGCTTTTATCGATGGAGCCATTAGTACGGAATCAGATATTGCCAGGATAAAGGCTATCAGAGACCAGGCAAAGATTTTAGTTACTATCGGGTCTTGCTCTTCTCTGGGCGGGGTGAACTGTCTCAAGAACTTCTACCCGATGAAAGAGGTGCTCAAGATAGTCTATGGGAAAGATGCCAAATACTATAATACTATCCCGGCACGTCCTGTCAGCGCTGTAGTTCCGGTTGATTATTCTCTACCACAATGCCCTGTTAACCGGTTTGAATTCATCAACCTGACCAAGGCATTACTTTTAGGTAAAAAACCGGAGAGGCCGAATTATCCAGTCTGCGTTGAGTGCAAGCTGGCAGAGAATGGCTGCGTGTTCGATAAAGGAGGAACGTGCTTAGGCCCCGTAACCAGAGCTGGCTGCGGAGCTATCTGTATCACCAACGGTCGCCACTGCTGGGGCTGCCGCGGCCTGGTGGATGAGCCTAACATTAACTCAGAGAAGGAAATCTTGAAAGAGCACGGATTAACAGTAGAAGATATGCTGAAAAAGTTCAGAATCTACGATGGCTGGCTGGAGGTGTCCAAATGACTAATATGAATATAAAAGTTCATCACGTGACCCGTGTAGAGGGGCACGGCAATATTACCGTTAACACTAAAGACGGTAAGGTTGAAGAGGTGAAATGGGAAATTCCTGAATCTCCTCGCTTCTTTGAAGCGATGGTGAGGGGACTACACTACCACGATGTAAACCATGTTACCCCCAGGATTTGCGGGATATGTTCTCTGGCGCACTCTACCGCCTCAATTGAGGCTACTGAGGCCGCCTTCGGTATTCAGCCCAGCGAGCAAACAATCTTACTGCGGAAGCTCCTTTTCCATGCTGAGACATTGCAGAGTCACGTGCTTCATTACTACTTCCTGACAGCTCCGGATTTACTAAATGTAGGCAGTGTTTTCCCACTAGTCGAGACGCACACAGATGTAGTGCTCAGGGCTTTGAGGCTGAAAAAACTGGCCAACGATTTAGCCGACTTGGTAGCTGGCAGAAAAACTCACCCTATTACTCCCGTTGCCGGCGGATTCACCAAATTCCCTGAAGCCAGCCAGTTAAAGGCTGTGAGAGAGAGGCTGGTTGAATCACTGACTGACCTGGATGAAACAGTCAAGCTATTCAAAACTCTTAAAATGCCTGACTTCGTCAGGGAAACCGAATATATCGCCCTTAAAAAGCCAGACGAGTATGCTTTCATCGGCGGCGACATCGCTTCTACCGACAC
>QYPU01000067.1 GCA_007280145.1 Dehalococcoidia bacterium
CCAGAAACGGGACATCGGCTGCTTCCTGCCCCCTATAACCCTCTAATATGGGATAACCCTTTATCTCCTTTATCATCTCCCGGGCATCCCTCCTGGTTAGCGGAACTATTCTAAAGGAAACATCTTTCAGCACCTCAACCAGCACTCCACCTAAACCAAACATCAACACTGGCCCAAATTGGGCATCTTTAGTCATACCGATAATTACCTCTACTCCGGCTCGTGCCATCTTCTGCACCGAAATTCCCTGAATTTTCGCCTTGGGGTAATGCTGCTTAACAGCAGAAACGATTTCGCTATAAGCACTGCCTACTTGAGTAATATTGTTTAACCCTAACTTAACCCCCCCGGAATCGCTCTTATGAATAACATCAGGAGAAATCACCTTCAGCACCACCGGAAACCCCATCTCCTTACTCAAAGAAACCGCTTCCTTCTTTGTCCGGGCCAACTTAGCTTCAACAACAGGGATTCCAGCCTCTTTAAGAAACCTCTTAGACTCAATCTCAGTCAATTGTGTCCTTTTCTCTTTCCTAGCTTGAGCCAGTATCTCATCTTTAATCATTTAATTTCCCCCTTAGAATTATAAGCACTAAAAACGCTTTCTATTTTAGCTGATTTCGCCTCTGTTGAAAAGCATCAGCTTGAAAGTTACTGTCACCATACCCACATCCACCTATATATTGTAATCCTAATGTTGATGGGCTAACATACTATGCTATATAGATAAGAAGCACCATGCTACAATCGCCAAAAGAAAAACTTGCCTCAGAGCTAAGGGTTTTATGCATTGCCGGTAGTCCCCGCAGGGATGGCAACACCGACCTTCTGCTTCGCCAAATAGCGGCTGGAGCTGCCAGCCGAGAAGCCCAGACAAAAACGGTCATCCTCAGCGAGCTGGACATCTCTCCATGCCGCCATTGTGATAGCTGCCTTAAAACAGGTAAATGTGTGATAGATGACGACATGCAATGGCTACACACTGACCTAAGAGAAGCCGACCGAGTGGTCCTGGCTTCGCCCATCTTTTTCATGGGAGTGACCGCACAAACTAAAGCCATGATTGACCGCTGCCAAGCGCTCTGGGTAATAAAATATGTCCTCAAGCTCCCAGTAGCAATTAATCCCGGCAAGGAGCGTAGAGGAATTTTTGTCTCAGTAGGCGGAACAAAGCTCAGTAATTTATTTCAACCAGCTATAGCTACAATCAAAAGCTGGTTCACAACACTGGATATAAGCTATGACGGTGAGCTGGTCTTCTCTGGGATTGATGAAAAGGGCTCCATCATTCAACATCCAACAGCGCTAAAGGACGCATTCACCGCCGGGCAAAGGCTGGCAGATGCTAACCTGCCTGAATGAGCCCTGCATCAAACGGCTGTACACTGAGGCAGTAATGATTGAGTCTGGCTTCTCACAGAATAGTCTTATTTCTCTTCCAATGCCTCGATTGCTATCGAGCTGTGCGCCAAAGCACCACCCGCTCGGAGTGCTGTAGCAACAAATATTGCCTCGGCTATCTCTTCGTCTGACGCCCCCGCTTTTTTTGCATTCTTTGTGTGTGAAGCGATACAGTAGGGACACTGAGTAACATGGGCGGCAGCCACAGCAATGAGTTCCTTTACCTTTGTACTCAGAGCTCCATCTGCAAAGACCTTACCGTTAAAGTCGAGAAAAGGCTGTAGAAGTTCAGGTTTGAGCTCGTACAGCTTAGCAAGCTTAGACATACCTTCTTTGGAATAGTGATAATCACCCATCTTTACCTCCTTTCCTGGAGTATAACATAGTATCTGGAACGCAACAAAGAGTTGCATTGCCACCTTTTCTAGCCTATGCTAAAATACCCTCACTCAAGACAGCAAAATCGATGCAGGAAGTGCCCTCTAGTAAGTAAGGACAACAAAGAATGGCAAGAACCCCACAGCAACCACAGCAGTCAAGCACTTCCCGGGGAAAGAAAAACACCTCTGTATAGGCATCCTATCTGTACATATTCCAGAATTAATTGGAACTAAAAATTAGAAGGAGGTCCAAATGGATTTTCAGTTAACTGAAGAGCAGAAGATGTTCCAAGTTATGGTGCGTGATTTTGCCACCAACGAAGTAAAACCCCTGGCAGCACAAATTGACGAGGAAGGGAAAGTCCCACCTGAAGTCCTCAAAAAGATGGCTGGGTTAGGGCTATTCGGCATTACTATTCCAGAGGAATATGGTGGCAGTGGTGGTGACTATCTATCTATGGCTGTTGCTGCCGAAGAGCTGTGCCGGGCTTCAGCTTCCGTGGGCACGGCCTTTCTGGCTAGCCTATCTCTAGCTTGCTACCCCATTTACAAGTTTGGCAACGAGGAGCAAAAAAAGAAATTCGTTACGCCACTAGCTAAAGGTGAAAAGTTAGCTTGTTTCGCATTGACTGAGGCTGGCGCTGGAAGCGATGCTGGAGCTTTGGAAACTACTGTCACACAGCAAGGCGATAACTACGTTATTAATGGCACAAAGATATTCATAACCAATGGCGCTGAAGCTGAAATTGCTGTAGTTTTTGCTACAACCGATAAGTCACTGGGGCACCGTGGTATAAATGCCTTCATTGTCGAAAAAGGTACTCCCGGTTTCTCCGTAGGCAAATTGGAGCATAAACTCGGCATATGCGGTTCATCTACGGCAGAGTTGATATTCGAGAATTGCCAAATACCAGCGGCCAACCACTTAGGTGAAGAGGGAAGAGGACTCAGAGTAGCTCTAGAAGCAATAGATTCCAGCCGGGTTACTGTAGCCGCCCAGGCGCTAGGTATTGCCCAAGCAGCCTTTGAAGACGCTCTCAGCTATGCCAAAGACCGCCAGCAATTTGGACAACCGTTGGCCGGTTTCCAGGCCATCCAGTGGATGCTAGCCGATATGGCTACCCTTATAGATGCGGCACGACTGCTAACCTACCGAGCAGCCTGGCTCAAAGACCAGGGCATGCCATTTGTTAAGGAAGCAGCTATGGCAAAGGTTTATGCTGCTGAAACATCTAAACTGGTTACCAACAATGCCATGCAAATTCACGGTGGCTACGGCTACTGTAAGGATTACCCAATAGAGCGCTATTTGCGTGACGCTAAAATAACCGAAATCTACGAGGGAACCTCAGAAATGCAGCGAATGACTATTGCCAGAGCCCTTATTAGAGATTAGGCAAAATGAAGTGGGGAGCAATTAAGAAATCGTCTGTGGTACTGGAATCATGGAAGCCATTCCGACTTGCAGCAGGAATTGAGCCGAATTTCTTAATCTCTGGCAACTCCAACGATATCACTGAGCTTTTGTATGCCTTCCTTTTCCACAAATCGCTTAATGCCGCCTAAGACATCAAGAGCAGTCTGAGGGTTAGTCAGGTTAGTCGTGCCGACCTGAACAGCACTGGCCCCCGCCATGATAAATTCTAAAGCATCATCGGCACAACTAATGCCGCCACAGCCTATTATGGGCACATCTACAATGCCAGCAACTTTGTATACCATGCAAAGAGCTATTGGCTTGATGGCTGGGCCAGAAAGCCCACCCATAATATTACCTAAAGAGGGCTTACCTCTTTTTATATCAATCGCCATTCCTACCACTGTATTAATTAGACTTATAGCATCAGCTCCAGCTTCACCTACCGCTGAGGCAATCTCCCCGATATCAGTCACACTAGGACTCAATTTCACGATAATAGGTAGGCTGCTCACTGCTTTAACAGATGCAGTAACTTCCGCAGCAGCTTTGGGGTTAGCGCCAAATTCCATCCCTCCAGATGCTACATTGGGACAGCTTATATTGACCTCAATGCCACTTATGCCGGCCACTCCTTCTAGTCTGGCAGCAACCTCTGCGTACTCGTCGATAGTCTCACCAGCAACATTAACAACGACTGGGACCTGCCATTGTGCCCAGACAGGGGCTTTATCCTTTACCACGGCCTCAACCCCGATATTCTGCAAACCTACAGAATTAAGCAGCCCAGAAGCTGTCTCCACCAGTCGAGGCTGAGGATTGCCTTCCCTGGGCTTAAGGGTAGTGCCTTTGCAAACGATAGCCCCTAGCTTCTGGATGTCAACAAGTTGGCTATACTCAATGCCATAGCCAAAGGTACCCGCAGCCGTCATCACCGGGTTTGCCAAAAGCAAGCCGCTGGGATGGGACGGAGCCAATTGGACATGGAGGTCAACCATTTCAAGCCTTAATCGATGGACGTAATTTTAACACCGATTCTACCTTACTGGCCATTGTTGACGGTTTGTCCCGACGTTCATCAATCTTGAGAGAAGTAACCACCCGAGATGCTCCCCTATCAAAGGGAACTTCGTGCATTTGCCGGGTCACATCAAGGACTTTTTCAAGAGAACCCTCAATAACAGTCCCCATCGGTGTAAGCTGATAAGATAGGTCTTCTCTACCTTCTAAAATCTCAAGGCAAGCAGCGATATAATGGCTAAGTCCAGCATCGCCAGTGCCTATGGGAACAACAGCTACTTCAGCAACGACTTGTCCTTTCATCAGCGCCTCCTACATTATGTTACCCATATCTAGTATAGCGAAGCCAACCGGGAAAAGATAGGCCTTACAAGCAAAACTATATAAGCTGCCCAAATGTAAAAATAAAAATGCAAAAGTGTTAATTCTTGTGTCATTGCAAGGCACGGAGCGCCGCGGCAACCTCGGTGGGGATGTAGAGGAGTGCTCCGTTTTTCTTCACCCCCGTCCACCGGGATTGCTTCACGGAGTTTACCCTGAGCCAGATTCTTTGGTCGCTCCACTCCCTCAGAATAACAGAGGACGAAGGGCTCGCAATAACATTCCTCGCACTACACGTTTTCATTCAGTGTCGCCCGCCAGTCCACACTTTCTCCTTCATAAGGTGACAAAATCGTAGCACATTAACATAAGTAGCCCTCTGAGTCCACTTATAAAACGAAATATGCTAAAATTTTAAAGGAGAATTCATAGAGCAAAATTCGGACAAGGCATGGACTATACCATTCGGCCTATGCAAGATAGTGACATCACCCAAGCTATTGAGCTTGACCACGAAGCCTATCCAAGTCAATGGCCACATCCTACATACGCCTCTTTCAAACAGGAACTCCACAATCGCCTCGCCCACTATATAGTAGCTTCTAAAAAGAACGAAACTGAGCCAGCAACAGGCAAACAGGACGCCGGCAGCAAGAGCTTCTGGCAAAGACTGTTGCAGTTGAAGCATCTTTTTGACCATGACCGCTTCTTCGGCGAAGAGATGCCGCCACCTTCAAAAGAGTATATACTCGGTGTCGCTGGTTTCTGGACGATGGTGGACGAAATACACATTACTACCATCGCTGTAAGAAACGCTTATCAGCAGCAAGGAATAGGAGAACGGCTGCTCATTTCAATTATCGATATGGCAGCGCAGCTCAACGCACGTATAGTTACTCTAGAGGTGCGCGTTTCCAACAAGCAAGCTCAAGCACTTTACAAGAAGTATGGCTTCCAACAAGCAGGCATGCGCCCTCGTTACTACTCAGACAACGGCGAGGATGCTTTGCTTATGAGTACCGACACCATAACTTCCGCCTTTTTCCAATCACACTTTCAGCAATTGAAACAAAATCACCAGCAACGATGGAGAGAACTTTATATAAACAAAATATAGGAGTATTAGCTATGGGTGAAATGAAAAGTGCCTGGGAAAAGGCCATGGAAAAGGCAGAAAAGCTGGGTAAGCCTTCCGACGAAGAGCTTAAACAACTGGAGCATGTCCCAACCGGAAACAGATTAGCCGCCAGATACCTTGCCGAAGAAAGTTTTAACTTAGATGCCGAACTGACCAAATACAAAGGCACCGGGATTAGGAAATACATAATCCAGGGTGCTGAAGAGATATTCTTGCGAAACATAACCCTTCCTCGGAATGAAGGAGCCAAGCAGACCGCAAAAAGAGCCATGGCAGGCATCAGGCTATTAAAAGAAAACAAAAAACAGCTCGAACCTATCTTCGACCTGATAAACAATCTGCTCACTTACTACGAACAAGCCCTTCAACAGACCTACACGCAGTTCAAACAAAGCTTCGAATCCAAACTACAGGAAGCCAGACAGGCTCTACAGCAGCAGCCAGGAAATGCAGCCGCCTTTGAAGCAGAGCTTCAGCAACGCTTCCAGGAAGAATGGCGTAAAACCAGCAGCCAGCTCGATGCCCAGTATGAAAAAGCCCTTGAGGAACATAAACAACAGATACTTAAAATAGCCTAAGGGTTGGTGCCCGCAAGGGAATTCGACTCCCGCTTTTTAGGTACTAACTCAATTATGGTATTATATAGACGAGCTACAAACCGGTGGGATACACCACTGGAAAAAGTTAGATTAAGCCAACAGAAGACTTTAGTACTCACCTTCCATTACTGATAAACCTGAATCAACAGCGAAGGCAGGAACTGCTACTTACGAAGGACAAAGGATGACAGATTGGAAGGTGCTGTAACAGGAGACTCTCGTGATAAGAGCCAGGGAAGCTTATTCAACCAGAGAAAGAGCTAAGCTGCTGTTGTCAAACTTGGAGAAGTTGAGAGCTGAAGTATCCGCTGTAGAAGCTCGACACGACATCCTGAAAACTAATTACAGCCAGATATGCGAAGAGGCCATATCGAAGATAAGTGCTGTAATGGCTGAGCTTGAGAGAGCCCCCAAAAGTAAGCTGGAGGAGTCAGAAGTTTTCACTCCAGATATCGGTACCTTAGAAGCCAGATTTAAGTTAGGACTAGTGCCAATGGAAACATATCTGAGGCAAATGGGAGTTCTAACTGAAGACATCACTCCGACAACAGAAAAGCTGCAATCTATCATCGACAAAGTGGCAGATGGCATCGAATTTGGACTCGATAAAATGGGCGCTGGAATAATATTCCCCATCAAAAAAATAGTTAATCTATGTAATGCAATACCCAATATCGCAAACAGGAAAGCGAAGAAACGACACTTCACTTAGTTAGCAACGCTAAACAAACGGACATAGGCACATGCCCACCAACGAATCATAAAAGTAGGGGTAGCCTGGAGCATCCGCTCTAGGCATGATTGGAGCCGATGCTCCAATCCACCCGGGGTAGAGTACAAGAATCTATTTTCGGAATAAACCGCCAGTGCCCCGAGTGAAGCTACTTATCTTCTCGCTTTTCTAAAGCTCACGAGGACTAAAGAACCAAAAATTAACCACCCTGTCTCCCAGGACATTCACCGTTTTTAGACAAATAGAGACTGGCAAGTTATCATGTGAACAGCTTCCAGGTTATAGAAAATCAATTTCAGGAGGTAAAACGAAATGGAGGACATGATTAAAGCTATGAGTAAAAGCTCCAAAGTCTCTGACAGAAAATATGCTGAGCTGATGCAAGCATTCTCCGGCTTCGCCAACGAAGTGCATAAAGAGGGTGCTCTGTCACTCAAGATGAAAGAACTAATCGCTATAGGCATAGCTGTGGTGAAAAATTGTGAGTTGTGCATGGACGCCCACGTAAAAGAAGCACTTCAAGCAGGAGCGACCAGAGAAGAGGTAATGGAAACTTGCTACGTGGCCACTCTGATGGATGGAGGGCCATCGCTAGCCCATACATCCTATATTGCAAAAATCCTAGAAGGTTAGAAGTATCAAAATAAGAATCTGGAGACAACCCAACCCAGGGAAGTTGTAAGCAAGCGCTAGAGAGGAGACTTGTGCGGGTACAACTGCAGCATACTCACATCTTTGCCACCGACATAGAGGCCACTCTTAGATTCTGGCAGGATATGTTCGGTGCCCGGGTACTGTTCGATACAGAGATAGCTGGTGCCCGTAATGTGATGATAGCCATTGGCTCGGGCAGGATAAATATATACGACCAGCCACCTCAAGAGGGCAGGGGTGGCGCCTATCACCATCTGGGCATTCAGACCGACGACCTGCCCGCCCTGATAGAGCATATGAAGAGCCAAGGATTCCAATTCCAGGGGCATGTCAGTGATTATGGCTACATGAAATATATCATGGCTATGGCCCCGGATAATATCCTTCTGGAGCTATTCCAGGTAGTTCCAGAAAAGACTCCACCGGAGGTGCAAAAGACCTTGAGGCAGGCCTTTGCCTTCTACGACACCGGGCAATACGAGGACAAGTTTTAGCCTGACCTGCTTTGAGCCCCCCTCGAGGAACAGAGGCAGCAGATACTCAAAATAGCTTAAGAGCTGACCACCCAAAATAAAGGAACAACTGCTATGCTGATTCAAGAACCAGGAAAGGTTACCAACAAAATAGATTACCTGGGAACTCGCGAACTTTGCCTGTACCTGCTCAAGGGCAAGGAAGCTATGCTCATCGAAGGCGGTATGAGCTGGATAGTCCCAACGCTGGAAAGGCAATTGGCAGCAATGGAGTTCAATCTTGAGAAGGTTAAATATCTGGTCATCACTCATTCCCACTTTGACCACTGCGGGGCTGTACCCTACCTGAAAAGGAGATTTCCGCACATACAGATACTGGCTTCGTCACAGTCCCAGAAGATATTCTCCAAGGAAAAAGCGACGCACTTCATTGCTGATATCAATAAGCAAATGATTGAGGGGTTAGGACTCCAAGATGAGTATGAAACATTGGATTTGAAGTTCGACGGAATTAAAGTAGACCGAGTCATGTCAGAGAACGATATCATAGACCTTGGCGACGGCATCGATGCCCATTTTATGGAGGTCCCAGGCCACACTCAATGCTGCATCGCCGTATATGTCCCAGCATTGAAGGCTATCTTCCCATCAGATTCCGCCCCGTATCCCACAGACGATGGCAGCAACCTTCTCTATCCCTCAGGTCAATATGACTTTTCCCTGTATGAAAAATCGTTACAGAAGATAGCCAACCGTGAGGTTGAGATATGTGCTTTCGGCCACAATGGCGTTGCCATAGGCGAGAAAGCAAAAAAGGTCTTACACCAGGGGCTACAGCAAACAGAGGAGTTCAAGAATTACATTATCGAGCAATACCGGCAGACAGGCGACTTAGATATGCTAGCACACCAAGTCGCTACTGAGGCAATGAGAAAAAACAAAAACAACTTAATGAGCATAGAATTGCAAACTAATATAGCAAAGACAGTGATAGGTAAAATACTACGCTCCGCTGAGGAGTAGCTCACAGGTTGCTGGGGAAAGACACCCAAGGCCCCCCAGCAAACGACAACAGGCAAGCAGAGTATGTATCAAGCAGTGTAACACATAAAAATACGATTCACTTTCTTGACTTCGAAAGCCGGCCCACCATTCGGACTACATTCCTCCCTACAGCTCTAGCCTCCTCCAAAGCTGAAAGAGAAGGGGAGCCACCTACTCCTTGTCTCACATCACCCTTTTCCATGCCATAGCCTATGCCACCCCCGGCTACTATCATTCCATGAACCATAAAGTAGGGATACAATAAACTAAGAACCTCCCCTGCTCCCACCCTCCGTGCAGCCACAATAGCTGCAGCTACTTTACCTCTTAGCTTCCTGCCTCCCAGAAGCGCATAAGTTCTGTCCATTATGGCCTTTGCTTGTGCACTCACATTCATAAAGTACACAGGAGTGCCCAGGACCACTCCCTCAGCCAGTTCAAGTTGTTCGTATATCATCTGCATATCATCCTTAATCTTGCACGTGCCATTTTTGAGGCAGGCCCCGCAACCATCACAGGGGGCAATGTTCATATCTGCCACCAGAATCAGTTCGGTTTCCCCTCCAGCCTCACGTGCCGCTTCAAGCGCTGCTCTAACCAATATCTCTGTATTTCCACCTTTGCGAGGGCTGCAGACAATTCCCAATATCCTCATAGCTTAACCTCTCCTTTTCATGTTCATCAGAACTGAAGAACATTCACAGATGAAACTAATTATAAATCACTCCCTCCAAAGTATCTATTTTTCGTATCCAGGCTACTTAGAAATAACTTCAGCCGGAGGGAGCCTCAATCTAGCCTCATAGCTGCGTAAGGTAATTTCCCCTTACACAAGTTAAAAGTTAAGGTTTTCTATAGAGAGTGACGAGGTAATACCGACTTCAATCGTTTGAGGCTTTATCGCGCCATCGTCTTCCGCTATGGGTTTACCGACAAGCGTCCACTCTTGCTGGCAACTATGGCAGTAAACGCGACCACGCAAGTCTATATCCACGGTCCCACCGCATATCGGACAGGGAATAAACAACTCCTTGAGCTCAGGCACTTTGATAGCCTCAAACTTTGGGCTTTCAGTTTCAACTGCTCCTACCATGTGTCCTTCCTCAATCTATCCAATTTAGCAACTGACACCAAATAACATACTGGGGACCTGGTTGTGATAACACAATCTTCAATCTAAATTCGCCCTTGTTGCTCTCTGAGCACAAACGGACCCTACACCAAATACCAGAAACAGAAGCAAAAAACCAGGGACACGAGCATGAAACCACCAACTATAGCGATAAGCTCTTTATTCATTTTTATAACTCGTCACCACCTTTTGGGTTCCTGAAATATATAACGAATAAAAGCAAGCATTAGTTTAGTGGACCGAACCCTTAGTAAGGCAGACGAGGGCTGAGCTGGTTTGATTTACAGGTATTCCATCTCATTTCGGTTAGGTGTATACTCAGAGCATGTATAGCCCAGCGAGACAGACAAAGACAAGAATAATCAAGTGAGTAAAAGGGAGGTAGCTAATGGAAAAACAAGAGTTTCAGCAATTGCTCGACCTCTTAAAACAGGTTAACAAACACCTGGAGCACATGAGCTCTCGCCTGGACAAGATAGATAAGTCTTTAGAGAAAATGAGGGGTGAAACCAAGAGGCGGCGCGAGTCCCCCTTTGACATTTAATGACTGAGCTCAGCCAGGCAGACCTGGAGACGGCAGGCAAGCATACAGCCTCAAGGATTGACCACATTCCACAGGGGTATTCCGTTCCGCTCTCGCTGGGTGATAATGAGACAAGCTTGTTGACAGGGTAGCTAATTTTGTTTAACATTCAGCATGGGAATCCTGTATGGTAACGCTTAGAATAAGTTTACAATTACCAAAATAGTCTCACTGTTTCTTTTTGAAAATTGTCATGAAGCCGAATCTGAAGTCTTATCACGCTATCTCAATGCGGTTCTTTACTACCCTAGCCCTAACGGATGATTTAATTTCACGGATACAGAATATTTCGCCTCCCGATGAAGATGGGGATAGTGCCTTCTTTGACTCCTACGAAGGGCACAGAGCTCACGTTTGGGTCGTGAAGGAAAATGAAGGTATAGACAAAGACGTACGAAGGTTTAGGATTCACTTCAACTATGAACAAGGGAGAGGTGGAAGATTACGTAAGAGTACCCCTCAAGTAGAGCAACTTCTCGATATACTTTCTTCGATTGAAGAAAAGATGGACTTTGATTGTCAAGTCGCATTCGAGTTCGGAAAACGCTTGAAACCGAAACCGATAATCAGCTTGCCTATCAAGTATACAGAGTCACCAAACATGCCTTTTGATATAATTCAAGGTCTTCGCCTAGTGAAGCTGGATGATAAAAAGTGGAAATATGATGCAATTTTAGAAGCTGTCACCGCTGGAACAATAATGGCAAACATTTCCTTTAGCCATACCTCTGAAATTCAAGAATCATTGGCTAATAAAATATTGGAGGAAGGGGCAGCAATAGCTGAGAGTTTCGTTTCAAAGGAGCAATAGAATGTCAGTAACGTATGCAGAGAAGGTGTACTGCACAGTGAATGGAGCAGAAAGAACTGGATGGGGAAAACAATTCGGTATGGGAGCAACTCCAACATTACGACTAACCCGCAAACCATTCCTTCAGATGTCAGCACACGAGTCATGGGCAAAATACTGGTTGGAAATGGCAGCTAGACGTCGTGATTTACCCGAATTCGAGTTTGCTGAGATAATTGAAGTTGATAGCTTAACTAGTAGTATAGAATCCATATGGCAAGGATGGTCACCTGATTTCAGGCAAGAATTCTCATCTCCCAAAAAGAATATTGATAAACTATTTGAAGAAATCTATGGCAGAACTGTTGTCACTCAAGCTAAACCAGCTACTAATCAGGAGCTGCATGAAGCCTATTTGAAGATGGTTAGCACCATTGACATTGTACGTCAAGTATTCCTTTTTGAAGCTGAGGACATTACAGCAATCTGGACTATCATTGATGCCCCGCCATTTGAAGATTCAATATGCACACCGATATATGATGCTCAACTAAAGATACTTCGAATGCTGAAAGAAGATATGCTTTTCGACTTCCATGTCTTTAATATTTCAGAGCTTTCTGATGATGTGAAGCTAAAGCACATTATCCCCTCGAATGCCAACCTTGTCTGGCAACGGTAATCATGCCGAATGAAACATTCCATGTTTTTAAAGCTGAGAGAAATGAGGCTTTCTACAGCTCGTGCAATCTAGATTCGTCCAAATATACTGAATGGGCAGTCGTCGTTCTGTTCTATATTTGTATGCACTATGTGGACGCTGTGCTCTGTCTAGACACTTCATTGCCTGAAGACCTCCGTGACCCAATAGACCATACCAATCGAAGCAAGGCAGTCGCGCAATGCCCTGATTTGGATGAAATTGCCTCTAAATACTTGAATCTATATCGCCGCAGCCGAGATGCCCGCTACAACGAAATCGATTTCTCAAGAAAGTTCTTCAATACACTGTATACTGACTATTACTGCCCGGTTCGAGATTACCTACGAAAACACCTAAGCCTTCCTACCCAGTAGTCTAATTCATGATTCCCATTCCGCATTGAACAAATTGGTGTCTCAACGTCTATGGATAACAACATTTAGCAAGATCAACACATGTAGCAACTAGAAGGACTAATTCAAGCTACAGTGGAAGAGCGAAGCTTCAAACCATCCTCAAACTTAAGTGACATTGTGAATTTAACCCTATACAAAGTTCCAAAGTCCCAAACCCCTTCCCCAAAGACACCCTCAAATCTCTGAACCATCCGCTGATACCACATCCCAGATAGCATTATAGAGTCAAGCAAACAGAAAACATTCAAGGGTTGCAGATACAGGAGCTAAACAAAAGGTTTGGTGCCCCCAAGGGAATTCGAATCCCTGTCGCCAGCTTGAAAGGCTGATGTCCTAGGCCTCTAGACGATGGGGGCAGCTAACTTAAGGATAAACAGGCAGGGCTTCAAGCCCGGCCGTTTCAGAAAAGCCAG
>QYPU01000012.1 GCA_007280145.1 Dehalococcoidia bacterium
GTTGAGCTGGAGACAAAGCTGGCGAAGACCCAAAGACTGAAAGAATTGCCACGCCATGTCAATCACCTCGGCATCGAGAGCCGGGGCAGCATCACCTATCGCTTCAAAGCCAAACTGGTAGTGCTGCCGGTAGCGCCCGGCCTGGGGGCGCTCATATCTAAAGATGGCAGCCAGGTAGTAAAGCTTCACCGGCTGCGGCAAACTGCCTAAGCCATGCTCCAAATAGGCCCGGCATACCGGCGCTGTGCCTTCGGGCCTGAGAGCTAAGGTATTGCCACTCCGGTCCTCGAAAGTATACATCTCCTTGGTAACAATGTCAGTGCCTTCGCCTATGCTACGGGCGAAAAGCTGGAAATCCTCGAAAACAGGAGTATCAAGGCGCTGGTATCCATAAAGCCGGCATAAAGCAGTTGCCCTGTCCTCAATATATCTCCAGTAGCCCTGCTCTTCAGGCAAAATATCCGAGGTGCCTCTAGGTGCTTTATACAAGGAAAATCTCCTTCTCCAGAGGATACATTATACACACGGATTTTGCAAAGGCACTCCGAGTATGAATGAGAACTTGAAAAGGAAGGCTATCCCGGGGGAAACTTCAAAGTATTAGTAACGCAGCACCATTCGCTGCATAATCCAATGAAACGTTACGTAAGTTTAGCCCAAAACAGAGCCTCCGTATGCGATCTTTGTCTCATTGCGACCAGATGCAGTTGAGATCGCTATTCAAACTCATTATCAATGACAGTATGGGCAGTATAGGCCGTGCCCAGACGATAAGTGAGGGCTTACAAGGATCACCTGAGGACCAAAGCCAAACGATAGGGAACGAGGGCGAGGGTTTTGGCAACTCGCCTCGTGACCAAGGCCGGCCCAGAAATGGTTTGACCGGAGTCGCCGAAATCTTGGGAATTGAACAGATGAAACTAGAAGACGCATTTACCCAAGCCGGAGGCGGAATAATGGACAGAGCCTGACAACAGAGACCATTTGACCATGAGCCTGGCTCACAAGGTGCTGAAGGTGGCACCGGATACTAATAGCTGATACTTAAATTGATGCAACACAGTGAGAAAAGTCTGGCATCGCTCTCAAATCTTAATATGATTTTAATATCCAGATGCTATTCTTATATTATCTCTAGAAGAAAGGAGGTGAGACACAAATGTGGCGAAGCAAGAAGTTTATTATTGTTGCGGTGTTGGCAGTTGTGCTGCTGGCCGGGAGCATCGGTGGGGTAGCACTTGCTGCTGACAATGGTGATGACAGCCAGCCCAATGCTAAATGTGGTGCTCTATTAGACAAAGTCGGTGAAATTTACAATGCGAACCCAGACAGACCCGGCGACATCGATTGCGCCCTACTGAAAGCTGCCTTTGCCCAGGCCACAAGCGAGATGCGCCCTAAAGTCATGCAAGACCGCCCCAAGATGGGACTTGAAGCCATGCAAGATTGGCTTCAGAACCTGGCACAACAAGGTAAGATAACCGAGGAACAGGCCAACGAATATTTAGAGCGGTGGCAGTCAAGGCCAAACACGGAGCAGTTCGAGCAACAGCTAAAGGACTGGCAGCAAGCAAGGCCAGCCATACCGCCAGAGCTGAAGGAGTGGCAAGAGGCGAGGCCTGAGTTACCATTTGGATTTGGCTTCAAAGACCATGGCAGGTTCCCTGGTAAGGGTGGGCTGTGTGCCCCAGCAGGAGAATAGCTAATCAAGCTTCGGTTATACGGGGATTTATCGCACCACATCAAGAGAGGGAGAGAAATGTTCTCTCCCTCTCTTCTTTCAATAAATCGTTGATAGGCGCTCAAAATTTGTATCGTTTTAACATTTTCTTAACATTTATGTTATAAGATTATAGAAACATGGGAATCGTTAAGGTGTCTAGAGATGGCAGGTAAAAGGGTTCTGGTGGTTGACGATGATGTAAAAACGGTGGAGTTGGTCAAGCTCTACCTGAACCGGGATGGCTACAGGGTTCTGGCCGCTTATGATGGTGCTGAGGCCCTGCGCCTGGCTCGTGAGCGTCGCCCTGATCTTATCGTCCTAGACTTAATGCTACCTGGCATGGATGGCCTTGAGGTCTGCCGTACGCTTAGAGATGAGTCAGATGTACCTATAATTATGCTCACTGCTAGGACTACTGATGAGGACAAGCTGGCTGGTCTGAGTTTAGGAGCGGATGATTATGTGACCAAGCCCTTCAGTCCGCGGGAGCTGGCAGCCAGAGTCCGGGCAGTGCTGAGGCGCTTGCCGGGAGAGCGTGGTCCGGCAGAGATTAAGCGCGGCAAACTTACTTTGAACTTCCTTAAGCAGGAGGCGTCCGTTGTTGGCAGACCTCTGAATCTCACCCCCACTGAATTCAAGCTGCTGGGAGTTCTCATCAAGGAGCCGGGTAGGGTTTTCAGCCGGGCGGAACTTGTCGAAAAAGCCTTGGGCTATGATTATGAAGGCTTTGACCGCACTATAGATGTTCATATACTTAACCTGCGCCGGAAACTAGAGGTTGACCCCAAACACCCCAAGTACATAAAGACAGCATACGGAGCTGGCTACAAGTTCTCAGAGGTTCGAAGTGATACATAGTTTGCGATTTCGTCTTCTAGTGGCCTTCACCCTTGTAATACTGGTTGTAGTTGGTGCTATATACCTCTTTGTCAGCCAGACTACTCAAGTTGAAGTCCGCCGGCATGTCGAACGAAGCGAGCAAGCCCGCTTTGAAAGAGTGGCATTTGAGCTGTACCATTATTACCGCGAACGGGGAGGCTGGGAGGGGATTCAACCCTATGTGGAGCAGTGGGGGAGTCTCTACGGACGACGGATAATACTGACAGACTCCTGCGGGATAGTAGTCGCTGATTCCCAAGGGGAGTTGTTAGGGCAACAATACCATCCGAGCACACCAGGTATGCGCTTCCCACCGCCGTGGGAAGGAGACAGCGTGGGGACTTTCTATATCAGTCCCGAATCATCTGCAGTTTTCCCTTCGCCGTGGAGTCTCTCTCAGGCAATAGGCCATTTCCTCCTCTGGGGCGCGCTACTGGCGGCTACCGTTGCACTAGTAATAACATATTTCCTGTCGCGTCGAATTTCAGCGCCGGTCAAGGCTCTTACTCTTGCTGCCAGACAGCTAGGGAGGGGAGATTTGTCGCAGAGGGTGCAGTCTAAGGACAAGGGTGAACTCGGAGAACTAGCCCAGGCCTTTAATGCTATGGCGGAAAACTTGAAACGAAACGAACAACTTCAACGCAATATGATAGCTGACACTGCTCACGAATTACGGACTCCTCTATCTAATCTCAAAGGTTATCTGGAGGCAATACGTGATGGCGTGGTAAGACCAGACCCAGATACCATCCGCTCCCTTGACGAAGAAGCAAATCTGCTATCACGACTGGTTGACGACCTACAGGAACTGAGTCTGGCTGAGGCGCACGAATTGAAGCTGAATTGTCAGGCTGGGGATATAAAAAAGCTAGTCAACCAAGCGATAGCCGTGAGGCAGAACCAGGCGGCGACAAAAGGCGTATTGGTATCCGCTAAGATGCCCAAAAGGCTGCCTCAAGTAAATATTGACTCAAGGCGGATAAGTCAGGTCTTGCTCAACCTTATCGATAACGCTATAACCCACACACTACGAGGCGGTATCATAACCATAGCTGCCAGGCAACTAGATAGTTGGGTAGAGATAAGCGTTGAAGACACCGGCGAGGGCATCCCCGCTGAGGACCTGCCGAATGTCTTCGAGCGCTTCTACAGGGTGGACAAGTCTCGAACTCGGGCCACCGGTGGCACAGGGTTGGGACTTGTTATTGCCAAATCATTGGTCGAGGCACACCACGGCACGATTGTGGTGGAAAGTGAACTGGGAAAAGGTAGTCGTTTCAGTTTTACGATTCCGGTGTCTGAGTGAGCTTTGTAGTCTTAATAATGTCTTAATATTTTCCTGCTAGAGTGATACCTGTTAAACTTAATACCCGCTAAGCACTATACAAGAAGCGAAGAAAATAAGACATGACTAAAATATTCAATGGGCTATTTACCATCGTTTGCATATCTATTTTACTTATTTCGGGTATCAGCTGCGCTTCAGACTCAAACCCGCCGGAAATAAAAAACCAGGTTGTTACCGTACAGCGCGGCAATCTCGCAGTAACTGTCTCAGTAGATGGCAATCTGGTAATGCCTCAGGCATTTGATTTGCATTTCGGTGCACCGGGCGATGTCAAGGATGTGCTGGTGGAAGAAGGGGACCACGTAAAGGCCGGGACAATACTGGCCAGGCTGGATGACACGGCACAGCGGCTGGACATCATGTCGGCCAATAATAACGTACAGACTGTATTAAGCAATCTCTACGAAACCGTGCCGCTGCTGCCCCAATTTCCAATTAATGGCCCTCATAGTGGTTCGGGGCTTGGCTATCCATTTTATTATCCCAACGCCACTGCTTGGGCATCCTTCGCCTGGGCACGGGACGAGGTTTTCAAGGCACGTGAGCTGTTCCAGACCGATAATTACACCGCAGCCGCATCTGAACTGTATGTAGCTGTTTCCGACCTGGAAGCCTGCAAAAAAATAATTGAGGACACTATATACAACCCGGTGTCAGGCTTGGGCAATATAGCGCGGTTCGCCAGCCAGGACGAAACGCTCTTCTGGGCACTGCAAGAATCATCGAGCATGTCGTTCATTTTGGAGCTGCAAAAGTTGGTTGAGCTAATCAAGCAGGGCCAGGCAGACGTGGAGAAGGTTCAAACATTAATCACTCAGGGTAATCACACGAAGTCTGGTTCCATTTTTGCAGATGTTTTAAGCCGGATGGAAGACATAAGCAGAGCACTTGCAATCAATGTCAACAGGATAAAAAAGAAAGGTAATATGACCGTTTACGGTGAGGACATAAGCTTCTATTTTTACGGGGCCGCTGAAGAAAAATTGAATGCAGCATTGAAAGGCATTGAAAAGGACGGCCTCAACTCACCTGAACTGCATGACAACCTGCGCATCGCGCAGCATTACATGGAGCTCTGCAACGCCATCTTGGGAAGCAACGAAATCGTACTGAAGCACGGTCTCTCCTTAAAAAATGAAAATCAATACAACGTTGACCTGGAAAATGCTCTGGTGACTCTCGGGAACAAGCAGGACGACTTTCTCAAGACCGTCATACTGGCACCATTTGACGGCACGGTGGTAAGCGTGGGCGTTAAAAAGAACGACGTGCTTTCCGCTATGGACTATTCATCTACAGGGACCATCCAGCTTGTTGACACAACGGCGATCAAGTTCCAGGGACTGGTTGACGAAATCGATATTCTAAAGGTAAAAACCGGGCAAAAGGCAATGATTTCTGTGGATGCCGTGCCCGACAAAACATTTACAGGCACGGTATCGTTCATTTCGCCCTATGGCACAACGGAGACCTCCAGTGTTGTTAAATTTGCAGTGACCATCCAGCTTGACCCCACCGATGTAGAGCTCAAGGGCAGCCTTACCGCCACAGCTGATGTTGCCATATACAATGCTGAAAATGTATTAGTGGTACCTTTATCGGCGGTTACAATTACCCCTGCGGGGTCCTTCGTAACAGTAATAAGCGGTGACAATGGCCAGACCGAGAAAAGGCAGGTCACCCTTGGCATACAAAACTTCCAGTTCGCCGAAGTACTATCGGGACTTAAAGAGGGCGATAAAGTCATAATTGAAGAAAAAGTAACAGGGGCGCCCGTAACAACAAAAATGCAGGTAGGTAAGTAATAAGATGAAAACACGAATAATAGCCGCACTCGTATCCTTAAGCCTGCTTTCCCTGTTGCTCGGCGGCTGCAGCAAAAATATGGCTCCCGCCGGGCAAACTTTCGAGGTGAAAAGGGGTGACCTCGATATCATTGTGTCCACCGATGGTTCCCTTAACATGCCCAACGAATTTGACCTGAAGTTTGGAACCACGGGGCAGGTCGATGAAATACTGGTAGAAGAAGGTGACACCGTCAAGCAGGGCGCACTGCTGGCCATGCTTGATAATTCAGCACAGAAAAACGCCATTAAAACAGCCCTGTTTAGCATACAGACATCGAAAAATAACATCACATTTGGATGCGGTACTGACCATCTTCCTTATAATTACCCGGATTTGAGCGTGCCCCGCCTTATGGAGGAAGCACAAAAAGACATAGATAAGGCTGTCAGCTATTTTAAACAGGGGAACTACAAGGACGCTGGTTATCAGCTCATCATGACTTATTTCGACATCGAAGTTTGCGAGGACCTGATAAAATCCAGGCCCGATGCCGCCGTATTAGCCGGGGCCAAGACAAACTCAACTTACTATCCCGACCTTACCGCGGGTAGCTCCCCGGATGAGTCATCGAATGACGAGATGGTCGTCGACTACCTGCAGACGTACCGCCAGAAGCTGATGAATATAACCAGGGACATGAAAGTCGGGGCTTATGAAAAAATTGCGCCGGAATTCGATGTTGCCCAGCAGGAGATGGCTATAGTTAACCAGATGGCCAAGAGCACGATATCTATCAAGGGCAGGTTCGTCTTCCAATATGCCGATACTCCTACCAGCGTTGATTTCCTGCAATTGTCCCTGCGCTCTTTGCAGGAATTGGAGAAGTACCTGGCCCAGGACGATGCTATTCCGGTGGACGCTGCCAAGAAGTTGTATACCGCCAAGCTTAACCTGCTGGTAGGACGCGATGTCCTGGAAAATCAAAGGTTAATCTTTGAAAGCGGGGGCAGTATCAACTGGAAGACATTGCAGCAATATAACCTTAGCCTGCAAAGCGCGGAGATAGCCTTATATAAAGCCAGGCAGGAAATCATGAAGACGGTGATAATAGCCCCTTCCGATGGCACGGTGGTCAGCGTGGACCTTAAAAAGTCCTATGTCCTGTCTGCCCAGGACTATTCATCGAGGACGGCCGTAAAGCTTATTGATACCCAATCCCTCAAGTTCCAGGGGCTTGTTGACGAAATCGATATTTTGAAAGTCAAACCCGGGCAAAAGGCCA
>QYPU01000053.1 GCA_007280145.1 Dehalococcoidia bacterium
AAATCACGCCTTGATCGGATGCTCTAGGCTACCCTTTATTTTCATCCTGCGTGGTGCCGGCTGCAATAGGCATGATTGATTCTGAGGAGATCCTTTAGCAATCCTGACTATCATTCTGAGCCACTCGCTATTGGCTAGCCTAATCTGCATTCTCGGTTAACTTCCTTTCAGTCTTACTTCAACGCCCACCTTGGTATCCAGGAAAACAGCAGCATTCCCGTTCTTAAGCGCTATTTCCAGATAACCGCTGCTGCCGATGATGGCTGCCAGCCCGCTTCCCTGGCTGTAAAAGTGGCTCAGGCCATGTATGTGCTGGTTGCTTATCTCTACTGTAATCTCCTCTCCTGGCAAGTCGCTATTCCTGACGTTGGTAATCAGGTTGCCGAAATTATCTATGTGGAGAATGCGGCCAAGCAAGTTTCCCTCAGTGTCATGATAGGGCCGCAGTATAGGAAAGGCATATAGACAGCTTATGCTCTCCCCAAACTTGTGTAAGGGCACGCCCAGGGAAAGATGGGCGGCGACTGGGGCGAAAATATCTCGTCCGTGGAAGGTAGTACTGACTGGCTGTCGCCAGAAATCGGGGTTGGTGATGGCAACAGCTTCGAGGTCTGCACCAAGTTTTCTGTGCTCGAGGTTAGGGTGGGTAGAGGTGGGTGGCCTGGCAGGTGTCGGGCATAGCTCATCTATTATATAGCTCAGGACACCGTTGTCTGGAGCCAGGAAAAGGGCTGAAGGCGTTTTTAAGATAATAGCTTTCCGCTGGCTGCCGACGCTCGGGTCGACTATAGCCAGATGGATTGTTCCTTCGGGGAAATAGTGATGAGCTGTGCTGAGGATGAAGGCAGACTGGAGGATATTCTGGGATTCAATGGAGTGACATACATCAACAATGGTTGCTCTTGGATTGATGGTGAGGATTACCCCTTTCATGGCGGCCACATAAGCATCGCTCGTGCCGAAGTCGGTGGTCAGGGTTATCACTGGAGCCATGTTAGCTTTTATTTGTAGCTAAGACTTGATCTTGGCAGCCCAGAAGGAAAGGATTATGAGCACGACAACTAAAGCGATAGTGAACCGCATGAGGGACTTTTCGACCCCTCGCCGCGTTCGGTAAACAGTATCGGCCTGGCCGAATATGCCTCCAAGTCCACCGCCGTGCACCTGCACCAGGATTACGGCGATTAAGGCTATAGCTACTAAAATCTGGGCCACCATGAGGTAAGTAGGCATTTTATTTTCCTCCGAGTTTATCTAGAAGTATTCTCTTTGCTATGCCGGGATTAGCTCGTCCCTTAGTGGCTTTCATCACCTGTCCAATAAGGAAAGCCAGGGCTTGTTGCTTCCCGTCCTGAAAGTCAGACACTGCCTGACTGTTGTCAGCTATTATTTGGGCTGCTATCTTCTCTATTTCTGAACTGTCGCTGATTTGGCTGAGCCCCTTCTCAGCAATAATGTCGCTTGCTGGCTTGCCGTTGAGGAACATATCTTCAAAGACTGTTTTAGCTGCCGGGCCGCTGAGAGTCCCCTCATCTATCAAGTCCAGCATCTCTACTAAATGCTTCGGGGTGACCCTGGTTTCTTCAATGCTGGCATTGGTAGTATTGAGCATTCGGCTGAAGTCCCCAAGCAGCCAGTTACTTACTGCCTTTGCCTTCTTATGAAGGTTGTTTTCGTTCGAGGTGCCTGTCATCAGCTTGATGCAGTCCTCGAAGTAGTCAGCCATCGCCTTGGAATCGACAAGCAAGTTGGCGTCATATGTGGGCAAACCATACTGGGACATAAAGCGGTCTCGCCTTACATCAGGCAGCTCGGGCAGGCGAGACCTGATTTCCTCTACCCAGGTCTTGTCGAAAACCAGTGGTGGTAAATCGGGCTCAGGAAAGTAGCGGTAGTCATGTGCATATTCCTTGCTCCTCTGGCTCACGGTCATCCCTCTTTCCTCTACCCAGCCTCGTGTCTCCTGGATGATTCTCCCGCCTTTTTCCAGCTCTTGCCGCTGGCGTTTGGCTTCATACTCTAAAGCCCGGTAGACAGCTTTGAAGCTGTTCATATTCTTAACTTCAACCTTGCCCAAATATTCGGTGGTGCCTTCGGGTCGAATACTGATGTTGGCATCGCACCTGAAGCTCCCCTCTTCCATATTGCATGTAGACACGCCTAAATACTGGAGAATAGTTCGCAGCTTCATCAGATATTGCCTGGCTTCTTCTGGCGAGCTGATATCTGGCTCGCCGACGATTTCCATCAAAGGTACTCCAGCCCGGTTGGCATCAACCAGGCTATAGGTTTCGCCTTCAGGCGTAGTGCAGTGGGTCAGTTTGGCGGTATCCTCCTCGAGGTGGACTCGGGTAATGTCGAGCTTCTTCTTTGTCCCGTCCATATCGATTGTTAGCCAGCCGTGCTGCCCCATCGGAGCGTCATACTGGGAAATCTGATACCCCTTCAGTAAGTCCGGGTAAGGATAGTTCTTGCGGTCGAACCTGGCATATTCGGCGATGGTGCAGTTAAGGGCTAAAGCCGTCATTACGGTATACTCTACTGCCTTTTCGTTAATCGTTGGCAGGACCCCGGGCATGGCCAGGCAAATAGGGCAGACATATGTATTAGGTGGAGCATTAGCATAATCAGCACTGCAAGAGCAAAACATCTTGCTCCTGGTCAATAGCTGGGCATGGACTTCCAGGCCGATAACAGTCTCGTATTCCACGACATCGGTTAGTATAGCAGCATAGCTGGGAAGAGGCAAACGACCCTCTAAGGTTTGGCGCTGCGTTTCTTGACTGCACAGTACTTTGCTGTGGCTCAAGTAATCCTCCAGGATGGTAAAGGACAAAGCTGGTTGGATTGGGCCAGTAGACACAGCACGAAATACAACACCCAACAAAATGACGGAATGTGTAGCGCTCATAGGTTGTTCTATTAATTGGTTGAAGTGAGCTTTAATGTGATGTAAGATATAACCACGTATGTGATACAACTTATTCAGGAGGCTGAGAAATAAACCGCCTGGAACGTGAACAATCTGTTCTGGAGCTACTTAAAGACCTCCGCGGGCTAGAACCTCTCAAACAGTTATTCTGGTCTGAGCTGAACTACGACCGTGTGAATCAGCCCCTCTCACGCCGCGGATGGAATCAAACTGCGGCTAATGCCCTCGCTGAAGACCCGGTTTTGTTTGCCGGCGGCGGGCAGAACAATGATTTCCATGTTGTTTACAGCCGTCTGCCTCAAGACCGATTGCTTTTGGGGCAGGAACGCCCCGTAGTCACCCAACTTCTCAGGGAACATCCCTATGCTCTATTCATCTTCTCCAATCAGCCACAAGACTACTGGCACTTTATCAACGTAAAGTACGATACTGAGACAGAAAAACGCCGTCTATTCCGCCGTATCAGTATCAGTCCAGAGGAACGCCTCCGCACCGCCGCAGAGCGCATCTCCATGCTGGATTTGCAATCCATCCAGCCGGATATGTTCGGTTTACAGCCACTTACTATTCAGTCCAAACATGACGAAGCTTTTGATGTTGAAGCGGTTACCAGGCAATTCTTTGACGAGTATAAGGCTATATACAGAATTCTTGAAAACGATTTGTGCGACCAGACAAACGACCGCTCGTGGGCGCATGATTATTCACTACAATTCCTAAACCGCTGCATGTTTATCTACTTCATTCAGCGCAAAGGCTGGCTGGGAAACGACCGTGATTTTCTGCCTTCCTTCTGGAAAAGCTACCAGCGCTCTGGACAGAGTCGAGACTCATTTGTGGACAACTGGCTGAAAGTGCTTTTCTTTGAAGCCTTCAACAACAAGTTCCATGGTGGCCATAACTATTTTCCAGCTGAAATTGAAGAGGCTCTATCTCTGGCGCCTTATCTCAACGGCGGTCTGTTCACCGAAAACAGGCTCGACCAGGAACATAAAGCGGCTATTTCTGACCGGCGCTTCGAGCAGGTCTTCAAGTTTCTGGAGCGCTACAATTTCACTATCGCTGAAGATAGCCCGCTGGATAAGGAAGTGGCGGTTGACCCGGAGATGATAGGTAAGGTTTATGAAAGCCTGGTCAATATTCAGGACGATGTGGATGCCCGCGGCGAAGCCGGCATCTACTATACGCCGCGAACGGAGATTGACCTCATGTGCCGTTTGGCACTTGTTGATCACCTATCTAACCACCTGGGCGAGGATAAGAAAAGCCTGCTCTATCAACTGGTCTTCGCCCTTGAAGTAGATGAGAAGGTCGAAGCAGACCACGTCGTTTCCAAAGAGAACCTCTGGCCTGCTCTCAATGAACACCTACAGGATATTACAGTTTTAGACCCTGCCTGCGGTTCAGGTTCTTTTCTGGTCGGTATGCTCAACATTCTCGATGACCTCCGGGAACGGGCTAACCGGCAGTTCGGCATAGCGGAAGCGTCCTATGAGCGTAAGAAACGGATTATTGGCCAATCACTTTACGGTGTGGATGTCATGGAGTGGGCCTGCCACGTCACTGAGCTGCGCCTCTGGCTGGCGCTGATTATTGATGCTGAATTTACACGGGAAGAACTGCATGTCCGGCGGGAGCCTCTACTGCCCTACTTCTCGTTCAAAATTCGCTGTGGAGACAGCCTGGTTCAGGAAGTCGGCGGGATAAACCTGGGGCGTATTGCTGCCTCGCAGGAGATACCACCTCCGTTGAAAGCTCGAATTACGACCCTGAAGGATGAAAAACTTAAGTTCTACAATAACGATAAAACAGGCAAATTTCATTCAGTGGAGGCTTTGAAGAATGAGGAAAAGCGGCTATTTTCAGATATTCTGGATGCCCGTCAGCACAGAATACAAGAGCGCATCAAGGCTCTACGGCGGAAGTTGGAAGGTCCTCAGACGTATCAGATAGACCTCGACGGCAAAGGGGCTCCGCGCCCCCATCAGATGGACCTGGAAGCGAACAAAAGCCGACAGGAAATTGAAGCCCTCACCATTGGATTATCACAGACTGAAGCATCAGAAAAAGCAATTAGCACCGCTAAAGAAGTGCCCTTTGTCTGGGATATCGCCTTTGTGGAAATCTTTGAGAGTGAGAAAGCGGGTTTTGGCATTGTCATGGGCAATCCACCGTATGTCCGCCAGGAGGCAATTGCCGACCCGCACCTACCGCGCGATAAGGTGACGGTAGAAAACAAGAGGGCATATAAAGATAAACTGGCGCGTTCGGTATACCAGGCATTCCCCCGCTTCTTCGGCTACAAGGCCGGCAGCAACACCGTGGCGCACAAGATTGATGCCAAGAGCGACCTGTATATCTATTTCTACCTGCACGGGCTTTCCCTGCTGAACGGCAAAGGCTCATTCTGTTTTATCACCTCCAACTCCTGGCTGGATGTAGGCTATGGGGCTGACCTGCAAGAGTTTTTGCTCAAGCATAGCCATGTCAAGCTGGTGCTGGATAACCAGGTGCGTCGCACCTTTGCCAACGCCGACGTCAACTCAATTATCGTGCTCTTTTCGGCGCCGGATGACCGCCATGAATGGGCGCTGGAAAAGACGGCGCGCTTTGTAATGTTTCGGGTACCGTTTGAGCATATTCTGTCACCGGTAATCTTTGATGAGATTGAGGAAGCAACCGAGCGTAAAGCGACCAAAGAATACCGCGTCTTCCCTATCCCGCAGGAAAAACTGTTGGAAGACGGCTGTGAATTGCCAGAGGAGGAGGAAGCGGCGAAAGCTTCAGGCCCCCTGATTAAAGTAGCCCGCTACATTGGCAACAAGTGGGGTGGCAAGTATTTGAGGGCACCGGACATCTACTGGACAATTTTGGAGAAAGGGAAAGGCAGACTGGTACGTCTGGGCGATGTTGCTGAGGTACGCCGTGGCTTTACTACAGGTGCAAATGAATTCTTTTATCTGGATGAGGAAAAGATACAGGAGTGGGGCATTGAGGAAGAGTTCTTGAAGCCAGTGATAAAAAGCCCTCGAGAATGTAAGCATATTTTAATCGACCCGAGTGACCTAAAGTATAAACTCTTTATGTGCCACAAGGATAAAAAAGAGCTTGAAGGAACGGCGGCTGTTGAATATATTAAATGGGGCGAATCGCGTAGATTCCATAAGCGGCCAACTTGTATAGGAAGACTCAGATGGTGGCAAAGCGGATTAGAGAATGCGAATAGCTTGTTCGTTAAAGAGGCTAACGACACGTCAGCCGTATTCTATAATCCAGAAAAATATCCGGTTGATTGTCGCCTTTATTGTGCTGATTTACCAAGTACCTTGTTTCTTTTTCTTAATTCCCCGATTGCCGCAATGATGTTCGAGATCTATAACCGAGCAGGATTGGGAGAAGGAGCAAGGAGTTTAATGGTATCCGACTATGCTGATGTACCTTGTTTATCCAGCCCTCATCTTGAAGAAGAAACAAGGAGAATCATTGAAGAAATATCTACATTACCTGCAAGAAAGCTAAGACTACCTGTAGGCGAAGAATGGCGTCATCTAGACCTTTTTATCTTTGAGGCTCTCAACCTCACCCACGGCGAGTGTGATGCAGTCTATGAAGCGGTAATTCAGCTAGTTGAGGCACGGCTGAAAAAGGCGGATAGTGTCTAATGGCAGGCTCATTAAGGGAAGATAAATAGCATGCCCAGAGGATTACCCAGGATAGTGAAAAGCCTGTTGGATAAAGCACGAGAAGCAGCGCTTCTTGCAGTGGAGACATATAACAGACCAGGCACTGTTTTTCGCTCAAGAGCATATATAGTACTCATGCATATTGCCTGGACATCTCTTTTTCTAGCGATTTTCCACAGGCAGGGGATAAAACCTTACTATCGTGATACAAAGAACCCGCGCCGCTTCGCGAGGATTGATGATGAACCTAAACCATGGGATCTCAGTGAATGCATTCTACAATATTGGAAAGGCTCTGACAACGCTGTAGCGCAGAACCTGCGGTTTTTCATTAGGTTGCGCAACAAGATTGAACACAGGCACCTACCAGAGTTAGACATTGAGATCTTCGGCGAATGTCAGGCGCTCCTTTTCAACTTCGAGGAGATGATGGAGAAGGAATTCGGAACAAAGTACGCTTTGAATGAAAGCCTTGCTATTTCCCTTCAGTTTTCACGCATGAGACAGGCTGAGAGAGACAAATCAATAAGGCAGTTGATGAAACCCCTTGCAGATGATGTTACCAGCTTCATACAGAGGTTCCGCAGCGCACTGAGCGACAACATTGCTGGAGACATGGCCTATAGCTATAAGGTTTTTCTGCTTCCCAACGTAGGTGGCCATCCTTCACGTGATTCGCTTGCTGTTGAATTCATAGCCTATGACCCAAATGATTCAGAACAGTTGGGAATGTACGAAAAAATGACGGCTCTTGTGAAGGAGAAACACATTCCCGTTGCGAACCTCGACAAGTTTAAGCCGTCTGTTGTAGCTGAACAAGTAAGAGAAGCGTTAGGATTAAACAAGGAAGAGTTTAATGCAGGTCATCATATTAAGTGCTGGCGTTATTATAATGTGAGACCCTCAGGAGGGAGTAACAATCCTGCACA
This sequence comes from Dehalococcoidia bacterium, assembly GCA_007280145.1. Taxonomy (GTDB): domain Bacteria; phylum Chloroflexota; class Dehalococcoidia; order GIF9; family UBA5629; genus QYPU01. The sequence continues at coordinate 7,545 of QYPU01000053.1, forward strand.
GTGTAGAACTGAGTTCTGCCAGTATGATGAAGCTCATGAAGACTACGTTTACACAAAGAAGTGGGTCGAATTCCTTATCGCTGAACTCCAGGATGATGAGAAATTCCGCACCATTCTTGGTAAGTAGGACATCTTGATACTGAACATGCTTGTGGTGGTAGAGTCTAATGAGTTGGTGAGGAATCGGCTGGCAAAGGTGAGATCCATATAAAAGGAGTTTGACTGAAATGAACGATGAAATGGAAACAGTACCTTTCAGAATAGTCTTACAAGGGGATGCAGTCAAGGAACCTCCGGTAGAAAGCATTGCCAGCTTGCTGAGGCATTTAGTTTACTTGCATGACAGGCTAGTTATTTTGGTTTCACCGAAATATCGCTCTGCTGCCTGGAGCTCCCACTTCTTTTATAGAACTGGAAGGCCGCCTTTGAAAAATGACGAACTTCTGAAGGTTTACTATTTAAAACAGGAATCCCCGATCGAGATAGGGATAATAATCTCAGCGGCATTAGCTTCACCTCTGGCTGCAAAAGCCTTTGTCGAACTGTTGAAAATGATACGGGACAGGAACTTGGACAGGGAATACAAAGTGCTTCGAAATGAGAAGCTACAATTAGAAAATGAACTGCTACGATTAGAAACAGAACGTCTAATGAGAGATCTAGAAATTGAGAACGAATATCTTCTCAAACAAGGAAGAGATGATAAAAGAGAACGACCCTCTGATATTGTTGCTAAAGATGTGCTCAGAATTGCAAAGGATGATATAAAAATTAAGGAAGTCAAAGTCACAGAGACTACTCGGCGGTCGAGATAGAAGAGTCAAAGGAATACGGTAGTATATTGACTTTAAGATATCATGCAGTATAATATACTGCAATAGCAGTAAATAAAACTGCATTTATATAATGTGATGTTAGCGACACTTTTAGGGTCAAAGCTCAGGGCAAAGGTGCTGGGGTGGCTCTTCTCCCACCCTGACGAGCGCTATTTCGTACGGCAGCTCACAGCGTTGCTCAAGGAGGACTCCACCAACATCAGCCGGGAGCTGGCACGCCTTGAGAAAATGGGTATCCTGATTTCTACGCAAGTGGGACGGCAGAAGCATTACCAGGCCAACAAGAAATGCGCTATATTTGAAGAATTATGCGGACTGGCTGTGAAAACCACGGGCTTGGCCGATGTGCTCCGCGAAGCGCTGGCTCCAATATCAGATCAGCTTGCCAGCGCCTTCGTTTACGGAAGCGTGGCAGGCGGCGAGGCTACCGCATTGAGTGATGTCGACTTGCTGGTTGTGGGTAATCTAGATGAAATGGCGCTTCACCGGGCGCTTTCCCAGGCAGAAAACAGATTAGGCAGGCCGGTCAGCTATACACTCATGAGCCAGCTTGAATTCGATAAACGACGAAGCGAGAAAGGTGGTTTCCTGGCCCGTGTGCTGTCAGGGCCGAAGCTCATGATTCTGGGTTCTATAGATGAAATATGATGAACTGTTGAACTCGCGGCGAATCCGTAAGGAAAAGGCATCGCGCGTCGAAATAGAGCATGCTCTTGACCGTGCGGAGCGAGACTTGAAAACGGCGCAAACGCTCATAGACCGGGACCGTGATTGGAGCTTTGCTGTGGCCTATGATGCGGTGTTACAGGCTTCTAGAGCCTACATGTTTGCCCAGGGGTTTCGGCCGGCCAGCAATGAAAGCCACAAGAACACATTTGCCTTTATGCGTCTGGCAATGGGCAAGGACTATGAAGAGCTGATGGCTTACTTCGACCGGATGCGTAACAAGCGCAACCAGGCCCTTTATGAGATAGCCGGGCTTATCACCGAGACCGAAGCCCGCAATATCCTCGAAAAAGCGGAAAGCTTTGTGGCAATGATACGTGAGGAACTGAAGAGGGCGACCGATGCCGACGCATGACATCATAGACAACCGAAAGCAGATACTGGTTGACCATATCAACCGTATCTTGAGTTCCACGGAAGCGGCACGCTTTGCTGTCGGCTATTTCTTCCTTTCTGGTTTTACTAGCATTGCCGACAAACTAGGCGGTGTAAAAGAGCTGCGCCTGCTCATTGGTAATACTACTAACCAGGAGACATTGGAGCAACTGGCCGAGGGTTGCCGACGGCTGGAACTGGTCAAGGACGCCGCCGAGGCACAGGCTTACCCCAAGAGGGCTGAAGCTAAACAAATGGCTGTGGAAACCGCAGGGAACATCCGCAGCAGCATGGAGCTTATGGACCAGACCGATGAGGGGGAAAGTCTGGTCAGAGAGATGGTGCGGATGATAGAAGACAAACGACTAAAGGTGCGCGTCTATACCAAGGGCCGCCTGCATGCCAAAGCCTATATCTTTGACTACGGCATCCTATTCGACGAGGCTGGCAAGCCAGTTGAACGCCATGAGAAGGGAATCGCCATCGTCGGTTCCTCCAATCTGACCCTGTCCGGCGTCACCCACAACACAGAGCTAAATGTGGTGGTGCAGGGCAATGACAACCATGCTGAACTGGTGCGCTGGTTTGACGAGCTCTGGAATGAGTCCCCGGACTTTGACGAAGCTCTGATGCAGGAGATGAAGCAGTCCTGGGCATTGGCTTTGGTTCGCCCTTATGATATTTACATGAAGTCCATTTATGCCCTGGTGAAAGATCGTCTTGAAGGCGAAGATGACAAGGATATCTTGTTCGACAGTGAGATTACACGCCAGTTAGCCGATTTTCAGAAAACAGCGGTACGGCAGGCGATACAGATTATTAGAGATTATGGTGGCGCTTTTATCGCTGATGTCGTCGGCTTGGGGAAATCCTATATCGGTGCCGCAGTGGTTAAGCACTTCGAGCGTACCGACCATTCACGGCCACTGATAATCTGTCCGGCGACGCTGGTGGAGATGTGGGAAAGATACAACGAGGTTTATGAGCTTAACGCCCGGGTGCTTTCTATGGGCTATTTGCGTGAAGATGATGAAAGCGCTGTCAATTTTCTACTCAAAGACACCAAATTCCGCGACCGTGATTTTATACTCATAGACGAAAGCCACAACTTCCGCTATCCGGATACTCAGCGCTATAAAGTAGTGCAACAGTTTCTCTCTACGGGAAGGCGTTGTTGTTTTTTGACGGCCACGCCGCGCAACAAGAGCGCCTGGGATGTGTATTATCAGATTAAGCTCTTCCACCAGGAGGATAAAACTGACCTGCCGGTAGACCCGCCGGACCTAAAGCAGTATTTTAAGCTAATTGAGAAGGGCGATAAGAAACTCCCTGATTTGCTTTCTAATGTGCTTATACGCCGGACTCGCAATCATATTCTGCGCTGGTATGGCTTTGATGCCGACACTCATCAACCTGTAGACCCATCAAGATTCAGGGAGTATATGGATGGTCAACGGCGTGCTTATGTAATTGTCGGCGCTAAGCACCAGTTCTTCCCCAAGCGTGAGCTGGGGACTATCGAATATAGCATTGAGGATACATATCAGGGATTATATCAAGAACTCAGGAGCTATCTGGGAAAAACGAGAAAAGGCTATTCTATCGAGCCTGTACCAGGCGAACTTTCCTACGCTCGTTATGGGCTATACCATTTTGTGACCAAAGACAAGCAACGGCGTGAGCCATATGCCAGCTTACACCGGGCCGGTGTGAACCTGCGTGGGCTTGCCCGTATATTACTATTCAAGCGTTTTGAATCTAGCGTGTATGCTTTCCGAGAGACCATTAAGAGATTAATCAAAGTCCACCAACGATTCCTGGAAGCCCTGTCGAAGGGTATCATTCCCGCTGGTGATAAGGCCGAGGACATCCTATATGAACCGAACCAGGCTGAAGAGCAGGACTTTATGGACGCTTTGCGGCAGGCATCCGGGCGCTATAATGCCGCTGATTTTGACATCGACCGTTTACGTCGACACATTGAGCACGATATTGAACTGCTCAAGAAAATGCTGGAACTGGTTGCGCCTATCACGCCTGAAAAAGACGCAAAACTACAGAAACTCAAGGAGGAACTAACGAAGAAACCGCTAAAAGAAGGCAAACGGTTGATATTCACTCAATATGCAGATACTGCGCGTTATCTGTTTGATAATTTGAATCCTCAAGGCAAGCAGGCGGACATCGAGGTCATCTTCAGTGGAGATAAGAGTAAAGTTAAGGTAGTAGGCAGATTTGCGCCCAAAGCGAATCCGGAATACCATTTTGCGCCGGGCGAATGTGAGCTAATGACTGTAATTGCCACCGATGTTCTGGCGGAAGGTTTAAACCTCCAGGACGGTGATAAGATTGTCAACTATGACTTGCACTGGAATCCAGTACGGCTTATCCAGCGTTTCGGACGTATTGACCGTATTGGGTCCGAGTTTGATATTATTTATGGCTTTAACTTCTTGCCGGAGACTGGCATTGAGAAAAATCTGGGGCTAAGAGAGAAACTACATAATCGCATTCAGGAGATTCACGATACCATCGGAGAAGATTCTGCCATTCTTGACCGCACCGAAATGCTCAACGAGGATGCGATGTATGCTATCTATGAGAAGCAAGGTAGACAGTTAAGTCTTTTCGATGATGAGGAGAGCGAGCTTCTTGATATTAATGAGGCTGAGGAAATGCTGCGACAACTCAGGAGAGATAGCCCTAACGAGTATGAGCGAATTTCCAACCTGAGAGACGGCATCCGCACCGTTAAGCCTTCATCCACGAAGGGTAATTATGTCTTTTGTCAGGCTGGGCGCTATCAACAGTTATTCCTCCTGGATGAAAATGGTGAAGTGGTAACCAGGGACATTCCTCGTATATTAGGTACCATTAAATGTAGCCCAGATTTGGAAGGGCTTTCGTTGCCGAAAGGTTACAATGCGGTTGTTATGAGAATAAAGCGTCAGTTTGCTGAGGAAGTCAAACATCGCCAGGCCGAACGACAGTTTTCACCTTCCTTAACTCAGGGGCAACGCTACGTTTTAAGAGAATTGCGTGTCCTATTCAACACCACCGAGGACGATGACTTAAAAGTCCAGATCAATATTTTGGAGACTGCCTTCCGTGGAACGATGACCAGAGTTCTAGCTCAAGAACTGAACCGAATCCGTCGCAATGGAATTACAGGGCAAGCACTTGTGAAGAATCTGAGCGAGCTCTACTACCAGCACAACATGCGCGATTGGATTAACCGCAGAGGTCTTCCAATTGAAGAGCAGCCGGTCCCAATCATTGTTTGTAGTGAAGGTCTTGGGTGAATCACAATTGGTTGACCATAGTCTTGCTACTATCTCGTAAGTGATATCTGAACTCCACCCGCTAACCAACAAACTAGCGTTTTGTGCAGTACAATGACGGGCGGAGAGAGCACTGTTCAGAACGTGTATGTGTTGAGGGCTAATCTCAGCTAACGGCATTCTGGATAAGCTCAATGCGGGTGGCTTTGCCTTTCTGGTTTAGCTCTATGCCGACGAAATCTATGCGCCAGTTATCGGGCAGGTCTTTATGCCCGCTCATGTAGGCAAGGGCTGAGGCGATGAGTTTTTCCTTCTTGGCGGTTGTTACCGATTCTTCGGGGCTGCCAGCTACATCTCAAGACTCAATGCCGCACAACCTTTTTGCCGCGTTCTTCATCCTATCCATATTAACCCGCCTGCCAATCATGATTTTCTGAGCCATTGGCGACCCCGCGCCATGCATAGATTCGGTTAGATAACATACTGCTCCCAAGCCAACCGTAAGATTCTC
>QYPU01000109.1 GCA_007280145.1 Dehalococcoidia bacterium
CTGATTCCCTGACAGGCAGCAATCTTGAAGCCTAAATCCCGGGTGGGTATTCGCACCCGTTCGGGGAGCTCCTGCTCTGATTCACACATTCTAACCGCCAGGGGTATGCTCTGAGGCCGCACATAACTCGTTAGCGCCTCATTGGTCTGGTTTATATCCATGTTCTTCCTCCTTGTTTATTTTGCTAAAAGTATAGCAGTCCTGGTTCTCTGTTCAAGCGGTATTTCTCATTTCTTATCCGGCTGGGTGTGTATGGTATCGGTATAATAGCTCGCCTGTCAACCTGCTATAGATATAAATAATAAGGAATTGCCTGGACGCCCCTGGTTTTCACGACAATGGCATTTGTCATGGTTGAACCATTATCCCCGGGCAATCATACCAGCTTGTATTCCTCCTGACCTAGTTCAGATAGATAGGTGATACTCACGCGGTATCACTATCAGCAAAATAACAAACATGTAGCGCAAACATGTAGCGCAAACATGTAGCGCAAGGCTTTAGCCTTGCCATGGTGGATAACAATTGGTGCCACGCCCATCAACCGCCCAGGCAGCCTTAAAAGACTGCACTACATACGAAAACAGCCGATAGTCAGCAAATGTGACACTAATCATACCAGCTTGTACTCCAACAACTATGACTTAAGAAGTGGTACAATAATCGGGGGCAGGTCAGTCACGGGCTAATGCAATGAGTATACGGCATCAAAGTCGAAAGATACTACAGAGTAGATTTGATATTGTTTGGGAACGCCTGAATGATGCCGGTGAACAGCAGCTAGTAACGCCAAATGGTCACAGGTTTACTGCATTAGCTTCCCGGCGTAAAAGGACTAAAAAAGACCAGGACCCAAGATTTATTGAAGTTAAACAACATAGACAAGAGTTTGCTCGTATTTACCCATGCTGTTGGGGACACACGACTAATTGCTATGGTGCACGAATAGGTGGCTATAGTGACGGGCTTGACGCGTGGGCTAAAGGCTTGATGATAAGTAAGGAGAGTCTGACTTTAAAACCTAACGGTGAGGTTGTTCGCATGCTCGGTAGGTTGCTCAACTCAGAGGAGTTAGACTATGACCAGGCTTGCATACATCTTCCAAAAGAGCCGGGAGTCTATCTAGTCTACGATAGAAAGCAAAAGAAACACATCTATGCCGGTAAAACCCTGGATATACAGAAAAGAATTCGGCAGCATGCCCATCATCAAAATAAGCCAGTTCGATTTAGCAGTCAACCAATTCAGAAAGGGCTAATTGATAAAAACCGTTGTGCCGACTCAAGGGAAGCTCAAGAATACTTATCCATAAACTGCACTGTAAAGCACCTGGTTGTACCCGATGAAAAGCAAAGAAGGTACCGCTGGAAGAAGCGCTCGCTCTTAGAACATTACGCTATTTGCGTTATTGAACCTGAATACAATATTTCTGGCGAATTCGAGCATTAGCCAAGCCAACACTCCAATGAGCTTGTTGCGAAACTCTGAATATAGAAATGTGATAAGGCAGCCAAATTACGTTCTTCTCTGGTCCTTAAACCATTTGCAGAACTCCCCCAACGACGAGTGAAGAACCTGTTCCAGTTCGATCTTGCCTACAGGTTGTATATGCTTTATCATGAGTCCATTAGACTATATCAAGGGATTGAATTATGGATTTGAGCTTATTAGAGAAAATCAAGAGACTGGCGGTTATTTCTATTGTTTCTAACGATGAATTAATGGAACAACTTGTTTTAAAGGGAGGAAATGCCATTGATCTGGTTTATCAAGTTTCTGGCAGAGCTTCTATTGATCTTGATTTTTCGATGGAGGGTGAATTTCGTAAAGATCAGTTAGAAAACCTGAGAACAAAGGTCGAAGCCAGTATGATAGAAATATTTCAGGAACAGGGAATGGCTGTTTTCGACGTTCGGCTTACAGAAAGGCCAGCAACTATAAGTAATGAGTTTGCAGATTTTTGGGGTGGATACAGAATAGAGTTTAAGGTTATTCCTTATAATGTGTATAGCAATAATGTGGATAACATTGACTCCTTAAGAAGAAATGCAACTATTGTCGGCCCAAAAAATAAAAGGACTTACGAAATTGAAATTAGCAAGTTTGAATATTGTTTAGGGAAGATATCAAAAGAAATAGATGGTTATACAGTCTATGTTTATACTACTGAAATGCTTGTCCTTGAAAAGATAAGATCCATTTGTCAACAAGTTCCTGAATACAAGGATATAGTAAAAACCCATAACCCTGTTGCGAGAGCACGAGATTTCTTTGATATCTATATTCTAATGGAAAATTTCCCTGTGGATTTAAATGAAGAAAGAATAAAAAATCTAATGGAAGCCATATTTGCAGCGAAGAAAGTGCCTCTTAGCTATGTCAACAAAGTTAGTGACCAAAGAGAATTTCACCGGGCAGACTTCAATTCTGTGGAAGACACCGTAAAAAGCGGGGTTGAGCTTAGAGGATTTGACTTCTATTTCGATTATGTTATGGACATATTGCAATCGACCAAGCTCTAAAACCCCTTTGGGTAATATAATCTCCATTCTTTAGAGTATTGAGCCTCTTTCATCTGGTGGGTAATATAAAAGTCAAACTTAAAGTCAAACTTTTTGAGTAATCTTATTTGCGTTTCTCTGTAGACTCCAGCTCTCTCGAGGTAAAACCCTATTGCCTGATGGTAAGGATATATATAGTTTAACTTTTTTAGCATTGCTGATAGCTTATTAATTGAAACGTTCCCCGCGGCCTTCTTATATGCACTAAGGACCTGGTAAATTCCGCCTGAATATGAAGGCCGCACTACTATGTCAATCAAGGTTCTCTCAATGCTCGTGAGCATTATCTTGTCACCTTCTGGAGTTGTTATTTCGGTAACCCCTGTCCTGTTTGCAAACCTTCCATTCAAGAGGCATATTTTATAATCCCCAAATGCAGTGATATTACTTGATGTTCTCTGACGGTTGGAGAACGCTCTATCAATCCTATCTTGTGATAGTCCAGCATTGCTCACTTTCTTCTTACTTTGCTCGTAGTTAACATATATGGTTTTAGGAATTTGATCTGTTAGATTATGCCAGAATAAAGATGTAAAGTGTGTAAAATAAGAGTCTTTCTTTAAGTCCAGGGCCAAACTAAAGACGGATGTACTACCCCAAGCAAATCTTAAGATTTTTTCACTGGGAAAACTGAATTCGTGCCTGTTCAACTTTGTATAATCTGCTAGTAAACCAATGAAGGCATTTGTCGTTAAACTCCCCGGTAAACGCCAGAAATCTCTGTTATCATTAAGGATTTTTGAAATATCCGTATAGGAAAATATGTTTTTATCGCATTTCTCGAAAAAAGCAACTATGTCCTTTTTTGCTATTTGGAAACGTGTTTGTCTCATATCTTAACGTTATAATCTGTATATATACAGATTATAACACACTAGTTTCTAGTTGTCAACCAAACTCATTCATACATCATTCGCGATTAAATTGCCCTATAATTCAGCTACTTAAATGAATTGTATTAATGGTATATAATATGGTATATATACCATATTATATCCTATATCTTTCAACGTATATACGTTCGCTTTTGTCCATTCTCTATAAGTATATATACTTATAGAGAATGGAGTGATTAACCACATGATAAGAACCACCTCAATTTAGTAATAATTACCAGAAGCGTAGTATCTTCCTAAAACCTTCAATGTCTTCTGGTTTCTCAAAGCGGTGTATTATACTATAACAATTGGAACAAAGAACTCCAAAGTCGCATCGCGGGTCTAGCTCAACCACTTTACTCTTCAGTGCGGAGTTGCTGTTTTCGCTTTCTGTGCCGTGTTTTGATCATTTCAACCTCCCACTTAGGAACAAGAACTTCTCTACCAACACGCTGTATGTCAAACTTACCTGTCTTTATCCATCTCCATATAGTGATGCGGTTGACGTTTAGCTGTTTCGCTGCTTGGTTTTCTGTATGGAAAAAATCAGCGATTTGCATAAGAAAACTCCTGAAAGTAAAGGAAAAAGAGGCACATGAGATCTGTTATGCATCATCTCCTCTTCAATCTAGACAGCGACATTAAATACAATAACGAGTCATCAATAATTGGCTGGTTGAACTACTTGAAAAGCGTTGATGAGGCGTCTTATAAACAGATGTGCAACTATTTTAATCGCCTGAGGCAAAAATTGGGTACTACCTAATGTCTATCTGGTATTCATGCAGCCCACCGCCTGGCAATACCTGTTAGCCAGCATTAACGCAGTATGCCCTCCAGCTACTGACTCTATTATATCGGTAGCTCTAATTCAGGAAGTGATATAATTCCTAATCGTACTTCTATTCAACTATTCGACCGGCGTAATCTCGCAAGCTGCTCAAGCATAAGAGGGTCTTGACAGGGTACCTAGCAGGTGTGATAATTGTATGGGGAGCAGTCTACAAAAATAGAAAGGAGGTTAACTAAGTATGGCAAAAGGTAAGGGTAATGTCTTGGGCATGGTCGGTTTTTGGGCGTTTATCGTCGGTCTGGTTATTGCACTTGTGGCGGGCATAGTATTTCCCCAAAACCCCTTTATCATCGTGGTTCTAGTTATATTAGGTCTCATAATCGGCTTCCTAAATATAACGGCGAAAGAGATAATGCTCTTTCTGGTTGCAACTATAGCCTTAATTGTCGTTGGAAATGTATTCGCACCCCTTACGACGTTAGGCATAGGTGCTCTTCTCGGCAGTATACTTAGCTACGTGGCAACATTAATGGCACCAGCCGCCATAGTTGCAGCAGTAAAAGCACTGTGGGCTGTCGGAAAGCCTGGGGATTAGTTAATAACAGCTATTAATTGAAGACGAGGCTGCCTGATTCTCTATCCCGGCAATGCCGAAATCATAACCGTGCTTTATTTCTAGCCTGATGCCAACTGCAGGCGGAGTTCTGTTGCCTTAATTCTCGTATTTGCTATTTGAGAGCCTTTTCTAGTAATTTCTTCACAACATCCCCACCCTTGCTCTGCGCAAAAGATAGAATAATCGGAATAAATTTGCCAATCATGCCGCTATCCAGCCCTAATTTGGAGAAGCCACCGGCGAGACTGGCGAGATTGCCCAATTAACCAGCCCCTCCACCAAGGCCAGATGCTAATTTCCCGATACCTCCAAGTACACCACCAGATTCCGGGGCAGACTTCATAAGACTATCAATGCCGGGGATGACATTAGCAATCTTGCTGAAGTCCCCTGAGCCTAGCTTTTCCTTCAAATAGCTACTCGACATACGACGCGAGTGCTTAAAATAATTCTACTCGCTCAGTTTGAGATTTTCCACTGGCGAATATCTCTTATGTGGCTCCACCGCATCATAGCAGCC
>QYPU01000100.1 GCA_007280145.1 Dehalococcoidia bacterium
CGGAACTCACCCGTTTTCACAAGCGCTGTCTTCAGTCCCACGTTTCGGGCCCCAAGAATATCTGTGCTGATTCTATCCCCTACCATGAGAATCTTGTTCTTTTTCGTAATCTCCATAGTGTTAAGGGCGATTTCGAAGACGTAGCGATTGGGTTTCCCGATATAGGTGGCTTTGATGTTGGCTGCCTCCTCCAGCATTTTCCCGTACGCACCTACCGTCAACTCGAGCTCCCCCATACTGTTATCTATTATCTCGGGTATCATAACGATCAACTTGGCACCTCTGGAAAGCAACCGTAGTGCCTTGTTGAGATTCTGGAAGTTGAAATCTTCACGAAAGTCCCCTAGTACGATATATTCGGGGTTCTCGGAATCGTGGTGAAAGTCCCGGAACTCATCCAGCCCTTCTCGTTTCAGCATTATCCAGCAGGACCTGGGGTGCAGGGTTTTCAAATACTGGGCCGCAGCAAAGGAGGCGGTTATCACCTCATTTTCATATAAGGTAACCCCTTTTTCTCTGAATTTAGCGACGCATGATTTTCGGCTTTCGAGAGTGCTGTTGGAAAGAATCCGAAAGGGAAGCCCCTTTTTGCGCAAAGAGTCGAGCAATTCGACAGCACCGGGGTATACTTTCCCCTGAAACTGGAGGACACCATCCAGGTCGAATATTACACCTTTAAGCTCTGGTTTATTAAAACATGTTTTCGACATCGTTGAGAGATGAATTATAATATACTAGCAGTCCCATCCATCCGGTGCCTTTGGCTTGTGTTGAAATGATGGCTACGTGGCCAGTATGAAGCAAGCTTCAGGCGATTCTTTAGGTATAAAAGTGCTCTTTATATTCGATATTGCCCTTACGTTCAATATTTGGCAATCACAGTCAGGGTAAAAGTCCATTCCGGCTCATCCTCTCCAGGCCTGCTGTATTCCATCTTAATAGTGCTTGTTCCTTTTTCAAGTGTCCTGAACTGCCACATCTCTTGCCCCGGCGCTCCTGGGCGTGGGTCTTCTGGAGCTATGAACTCATGGTGCTTCTGCTGTATTACAGATTGGTCACTAATAACGGCAGATTCAGACCAACTGAAGCCAGTGCTGGGATTAGAACACAGGTATACTGTAACGGCATAAGCTGGCCAAATTTCAATTTGCCTACTGACATTCTTTTGTTCCATGAACTCATCGCACTCTATGTTAAGAATGGCAGGCTTGCCACACCCGGATAAAAATGGCAATAGGAAAATAATTGCACATAGCAAGAATAACATTCTTTTCATACTATTCCTCTCCTTTCCTGTTTGATTCTATCGGATTAACACGTTTATGAACTGCATTCCTATGGTCGGACAAAAGGGGTTAGGAGTGCCGGGTGGGGTGGTATTGTATTCTGTTGATTAAGCAACGACTTACCACACTCATTCGGTAGCTGATAGTTCAGTGCCGAATGAAGTCTCTTCTTATTATAAACCTCTTCTCGAACCGGGCAACACCGCTCTAATTTATACCTTTCCCGGCTAGCTATCTCCTAATCCGAGTACCAGTTTTGCCCTCAAGCGCTTTCAGCGCAGTCTCGGCGAGGGTTATGATTGCCTCTCGCTCACGCGACGGGTCTGTTTCTTCCAGGAACATTATTGCTGCCCGGATTTTGGGTTCCATGCTTCCTGTACCGAAGTGTCCATCTTCCAGAAGCTTCTTCGCTTCTGCCACGCTCAGCTCCTCCAGTGCCTGCTGATGCGGTGTGGCAAAGTCCCGATAGACATACTCCACAGCGGTAAGAATAAACAGGACATCAGCATCTATCTCGATAGCCAGGCGGGCTGAGGCGTAGTCCTTGTCAATTACCGCTTCAACACCGCGTAAATCGTGGTTCTCCTCTCTTACCATGGGGATGCCGCCCCCGCCGACGGCGACCACTATCTCACCGGCGTCGAGCATGCTCTTGATGATTCTCGCTTGCTGGATGTTTACTGGCATTGGCGATGGCACTACGCGTCGGTAGCCACGGCCGCTGTCTTCAATAATGTCCCATCCCCTCTCTCTCCGCAATCGCTCCGCTTCGCCTGCATTATAGAAGGGCCCTATAGGCTTGGATGGATTCTGAAAAGCAGGGTCATCCCTGTCGACTATCACCTGAGTCACCACAGTGGTGATATTATGCGGCGTCCCGGCTTGTCTCAGATGATTGGCCAGAGTGTTTTGAATCATATAGCCCATAGTGCCCTCTGTAGCTGCTCCGCAGATGTCCAGAGGTAAAGGGGGCACCACATTTTTAGCTGTCTCGACGGCGAGGAGCAGGTTACCCACCTGCGGTCCATTGCCGTGTGTAATGACAACACGGTGGTCGCCCCCTAGCAAACCCAGCAACTGTTCAGAGGTGGGGTGCAAATTCTCATACTGCTCTTCGGCACTCCCCTTCTGGTTTGCCCTGAGGATGGAATTGCCACCAAGAGCGATGACAAAGGTCTTCGTTGTATTTTTAGCCATAACCTTTCTCCTTTTCATGCGAATCAGCACCCGCACCACTATATGATTCTATCCAGATGGTACAGGCTCCTAGTATTTGGTTGAGAGCACTGCAACGTCATCCGGGGTCTCGTAGATTACCTCATGCTTTGGCGGGTCTTGCTTCTGAGTGTATAGACAAACTATTACCATGACAACCAGGCAGACAACCGGCGGTATCAATGTATCCGCACCGGCTAAATGCTCAGGAATAGTAAAGAAGAGGACCACTCGAAGCACAGTACCAACAATCATTGCTGTCAAAGCACCGTACGAATTGGCTTTCTTCCAGTATAAGCCCAGTACCAGAGGAACAAGGCACCCGGCAAAGACCACATCAAAAGCGAGAACCAGCATGATCCCCGGTTCAGGCATATACCAGGCTAGAGTGACCGCACATGCCATTACAGGTATGCCCATCAACCGGGTGATTATGAGGAGCCTCTTGTCGAGGCTTGCCCTCTCCTCCGGGGTATACTCTTTTTTCCAGACCTTGATAATGTTTCTCTGGATTATATTCCTGCCCCATACTGAACTTACGCCCAACATCCCACCATCAGCGGTAGACAGCCCCGCGGCGACGACACCGATCATAATAAATAATCCAACCACAAAAGGCATATAACCCGTGGCAAGTATCGGCAGGACCATCCTGTAGTCCTCGACTCCCGCCGGAAGAAGCTTAAAGGCCATCAATCCCAAAACTGAGGCAGCCAGACCAATTAACAATGTGAACCCTGCTCCATAGAAGCAGCTTTTTTGGGCTGTTTCAGGGTCCCTGGCGGCAAAGATTCTTTCCATGAAGTCGAGCGCAACAACATCGCCTATAGCCAGTGCCAGAATGCCTGCCCAGTTTAGAAGTGCACCGTTTTCCATTTGTGTCAGGCCGCTGAAATCAAAGTAACCAGCCGGAATTGCGCCGGCGAAGTAGCCCCAGCCGCCATAGGCAATCAGCATCCAGATAACACCGGTAAAAAAGGCCAGCATGGCAGGATATATCTGTGCTATGTCTGTGGAGGCACATGCGAAGAGCCCGCCAGCAAGAGTGTATAGAAAGACTACACTAGCCATCCCAACAAGTGCCCAGATAAAACTTATGGGGAAAAGGGTGCTCATTATCCAGGCACAACCAGCGAGGTTGCCCGCGACGAGTATGATGAAGCTGACAGTCATTAGAATTGACGAGACGACTTCTGTCGGTCTGTTGAACCTTCTGTAGTAGAAATCAGGCAGTGTTATCAGGTTCATCCGGTTCAAGGGCTTCGCAAACCATATCCCACACACAAGAAGGCACAAGGCCAGCCCCAGTGGAAATTGGAATCCAGCAAAGAATCCGGCTGAAAACACACCTCCTGCATTCCCGAGCGTGGCATTCGCGTCTAATGCTTGTGCTAACAGCATCG
Organism: Dehalococcoidia bacterium; assembly: GCA_007280145.1. GTDB lineage: Bacteria > Chloroflexota > Dehalococcoidia > GIF9 > UBA5629 > QYPU01. The sequence goes on from QYPU01000100.1 coordinate 3,905, forward strand.
TTCCTACCAGGAAAAAGGGGAGTTGCTTACCGGCTATAACGAAGCGTTTGCCACTCTTCCGGACCAGGGCTATCATGGCAAAGCCCACTATGAGAAATATAACCAGCGCAACGATAACACCGATTCCCAGGGGAATATTGTATGTGTCCATAAGGAAAACCTCCTATTATTGAAATTAACCCTCTCTGGGTCTAAATCAGGCTCATATCATTTCACGTATTTCACACCTCCTTACGGATAATCATCCGATGGTAGGCACCTCAAACTCCTAGATAGTCAATTGCCTGTGTCCGCTGCTTCATTAATAACCCGGAATCTGTTTCGGGAAGTAGTCCTCGCATTTCCCCTCTCGATAGATGTCCAATGTGGTGCAGTGCAAGGCACCTCCGAAAGGAATCACCTTTTCGTACGGAATCGGGATTACTTCAACCCCCAATTTGGTCAGTTGCTCGATGAAGGCCGTCTCGTGAGCTTCGACACACATCACATTCGGAGCGACACTAAAGGTGTTCACCGAAATCCAGGATTTAGACTCATACAGGTCGGTGAGGTAAACCAGGTTTTTGTGTACATAGGTTGGCCTTGCCGCAGGAATCAACTCCCAGTCATTCTTCTTGAATATCTCCCAGAACTCTGGAGTGCGTGGCTTCCAATCCTCGTTGTACAAACAGAGCCCCGGTCGTGGAACTGCTAGGTTCACATCAATATGCCACGGATGGTGGTTGTTCGGTTTTTTAGGGTCTTCGGGAGTGTCGAACTGCACCGCGTGAACTCGAATGCCAGGTTCAAGCGCAGCAAGTGTACGCTTTAACCAGTCCATCCCCCCCCTGTTGGTTACACAGGAAGCTTGATGGAAAATGTCTTTACCGCACCGCCAAGCATCGGCGGCATCCCAAAGAGGTTCTTCCTCACTGAGCTGGAACTCCCAATTATGGAGCCGCTGCGTCTTCTGTTCATCCGTCCAAACGTTGTTGAAGTCGTAGTAATAGTTCTTAACATACGACTTATCTGTCAGCCGTGGCTTGGGTGCCCCAAAATGAACCACCTCGGGGTCCTTCTTGAAGTAGTCTACAAAGAGCGGTCGGAGGTTCAGGTACTCATACCACCGGGAACGGCGGCAGGTCGTGGCTTCGATGATATAGTTGCCATGAACTAGGAAAACGTCCCGGACGTTGTTAACACCGTGCATGTTCAACTGCGTCCAATCCGGCGTCGAGACCGGTACATTAAACATACAGGGATGAATCGTCGGCCGTTCGACCTTGACGCCCCGTTTCTCAAGCTGCGCTATGAAATAGTTCATCTGCTCGTTGGCTGCGTCTACCATCTCCTGCGGGAATGGCCCATACGTCGGCAGCGGATAGCCGCCTTTCGGAAGGTCGTACCACCAGGCTGGCTCCGGAGCCGGCACATTTGTGCCCTCGGGTCTTCCGATAATCACGCGTTTCAGCGGATCCCATTCGTTCCAAGAATTGACAATCTTTGCCATTTTAATGTCCTCCCTTCAATTTCATTTCCTATTTTCCCGATTCAAGCCGCACCATAGCCTCCCTTTAGAATGACTCACTCGTGCATAATGACATCACCTCCTCTCTCGCATAGTGGGTTAGATTTCTTATCCATTTTATGACAACCCCGGTAGAGAGCGTATCGGCCAGGCAAACGAGAATCGGTCACGGTAGCCGATACGGGAGCAGATGGCACACGCTTCGACCACTCCATGATTTTATACCCCTCCGGAAGAGCTTGCCTTCATTTTTTCATGGGAAGATTGTGCTTCTTTCCAAATTCCGATAGTATGTCGTCCAGGTTCGGCTTTCCAATTTCCTGGAGCTCGTAGTAGACCCTTGTATTTGGCTTTTTAATATCAATGATCCTGCTTAGATTGATGGGTGTTGCAACAACTACCGTATCACAATCGGTCTTGTTGATAGTTGTAGCCAGCTCCTTTAGCTGCTCGTTTCCGTACCCCATCGCCGGTAATAGTAGCCCGATATGCGGATAGCGTTTGAAGGTTTCGGTAATTGTTCCGACCGTGTAGGGCCTGGGGTCTACCAGTTCTCTTGCACCGTACCGCTGAGCGGCCACAACGCCCGAGCCGTAGCTCATCCCCCCGTGCGTTAACGTCGGACCGTCTTCTATGACAAGCACCCTCTTACCCTTGATTACATCCGGATCATCAACCATGATCGGAGAGGCGGCGTCAACTACGGTTGCATCCGGGTTTAGCTTGGCAATATTTTCCCTTACCTGCTGGATATTCTCAGGAGCGGCAGTGTCGATCTTATTGATGACTACCACATCGGCGATTCGCAAGTTGATTTCTCCGGGATAATAGCAGACCTCATGGCCTGGCCGATGAGGGTCGGCAACAGTGACCATCAGGTCGGGCTTGAAGAAGGGGAAATCGTTGTTTCCCCCGTCCCAGAGGACTATGTCGCAGCCTTTCGGGTCTTTTTCTGCGGCCTCTAAAATGGCTGCGTAGTCTACTCCCGCGTAGATGACGTTTCCCTGGACGATGTATGGCTCGTACTCTTCCATCTCCTCGATGGTACACTTATGCTTCTCTAAATCACTGAGCTCAGCAAAACGCTGTACCTTCTGGGCAACCAGGTCGCCATATGGCATGGGGTGGCGTACGGCAATGACTTTAAGCCCCCATTCCGTGAGGAGACCGACAATTCTCCTTGAGGTCTGACTCTTGCCGGCGCCTGTTCGCACTGCACCCACCGCAATAACAGGTTTCTTGCTTTTCAGCATGGTGTCATTGGGTCCAAGCATTATGTAGTTTGCACCGGCTGCATTTACAATCGCCCCTATACCCATCACGTGCTGGTAAGTAACATCACTGTACGAAAAGACACAATAATCGACATTCAAGTCTTTGATAAGCCGCGGCAATTCATCCTCCGCGTAGATTGGAATTCCGTTGGGATAGAGACCACCTGCTAGCTCGGCCGGATATTTTCTTCCAGTGGTGCCGGGTACTTGTAGTGAGGCGGTGAACCCAACTACGTTGTACTCATCGTTGTCCCTGAAATATGTGTTGAAGTTGTGGAAGTCTCTCCCCGCAGAACCGATAATGAGTACGTTCTTTTTCTTCATGGCTACTTCCCTCCTTTTATTTTAGTCTTCCTGTAAAAAAGAGACGAACTCCATTTGGAGTTCGTCTCTACTTAATGTTTAAGGTCTTGGCAAGTCAAAAACTTACCATTGACCACTCGAACCACCTTGTCTGGCAATACATCCCCAATGCCATTCAGCCCCACCACACAAGGGCCGCCTGAATCCCGGATGACTCTATAAAAAACGCAGCATCTTTATAGCACATTGTATATGCCTTGTCAATACCCTTTGGGCTGTTTTGTCAAGACTCTTTGGGCTGTTTTTGTTAAAAAAATTTCAAAAGTGGCATCTTAGCTACCGATCTTGCTGATTATCTGGTGCGAAAAGAAGTACCTTTCCATCAGGCACACAGCACTGTAGGTAAGTTAGACAACACCGTAGGTAAGTTAGTACAATATGCTATCAATAAAAGTAAGGGTTTTGAGGAGCTAAACCTGGACGAATGTCGTAGTTTCTCACCTCTTTTTGCAAAAGATGTGTATATTATCACGGCAGAGGTCTCAATCGTAGCTCGGAATGTCATTGGTGGCACTGCTCTGGAGCAGGTGGTAGCAGCTTTGGCGCAGGCCAGAAAGCTTATTGGAGTGGAGAATGAAAAGCAGGCGGATTAAACTAGCACCATCAATTCTTTCTGCCGACTTCAGTCGCCTTGGTGAGCAGGTTGCTGAGGTAACCAGAGCTGGGGCTGATTACATCCACGTTGATGTCATGGACGGACGCTTTGTGCCTAATATCACTATTGGTGCGCCGGTAGTGGCAGCTCTCCGCTCCTGGACTAACTTGCCCTTAGATGTGCACTTGATGATTGAGCGACCAGAGGCTCATATTTCGCGGTTTGCTGAGGCTGGAGCCAACATTATCACGGTTCACGTTGAGGTCTGCCAGCATCTCCACCGTTTAGTTGAGACAATAAAAAGCTTAGGGGTCAAAGCAGGAGTGGCGTTGAATCCAGCTACCCCCCTCAGTTTGGTAGATGAGGTTCTTCCTCTACTCGACTTGGTGTTGATTATGACCGTCAATCCTGGTTTCGGCGGCCAAGACTTCATTGAAAGTATGGTGGACAAGATAGCTCGGCTGCGAAAGATGCTAGATGATAAGAGAATCAAGGCAGAGTTAGAGGTTGATGGTGGTATTACCACTGGTATAGCTCCGAAGGTAGTTCAAGCTGGAGCCGAGGTTCTAGTTACTGGAGCTGCGATTTTCAATTCTAAACAGGACGCTGGGGGAGCATTACGTGAGATGAGGAGAGCGCTTGATTTAGCAGGCTAGCTTCTGTTGAGTACGCAGGCATCGAGTGCACAGATTAAGCCGTTTTGGTGTACCATCAATAATAATCGTAGCTGGCTGGATATTAGGCAACCAGCTTCGCTTAGTATGCTGCTTTGAGTGGCTTACCTGATTACCGAAATGGATTGCTTTCCCGCAGAGGTCACATTTTCTGGCCAAATTGTCAACTCCTTTTCTACAGATTAAACTTAAGTTAAGCTTGACAAGTGTAATAGAATAATACCATAATTCCCGAATTAAGCAAAGGAGCGAGAATGAAACGAATTGTTTCCTGCAACGGTCAGGAATTCAAAGACATGATTGCTGCTGGCAGCAGTTGGCTGGAGAAAAGTGTTCCAGATATCAATGCCATAAATGTTTTTCCTGTGCCTGATGGAGATACCGGGAACAATATGTTTCTCACCATGCGCTCGACCATTGAAGAGGGTGACCGAGCTTCAGGCCATAGTGTCTCAGCAATAGCTAAAGCGATGGCACAAGGTGCTTTGATGGGTGCTCGGGGCAATTCAGGGGTCATTTTGTCTCAATTTTTCCGTGGCTTAGCTAAAGGATTTGATGGTAGAGAAACTATCACCGGGAGTGATTGGGCAATAGCATTGGCTGAAGCATCAAGCGCTGCCTATAAGGGGTTATCCCACCCGGTAGAAGGAACTATGCTGACAGTGGTTAGGGATGCATCCACCGCGGCTAAAACAGCTGCTCAAGCTAATCCTGATGACTTGATTGGTGTAGCAGAAGCTGCGGTTGAGGCGGCTAAGGGCTCAGTAGCCAGAACTCCTCTTTTATTGCCTGTGTTACGCGAGGCCGGGGTAGTAGATGCTGGTGGGCAGGGTATATATGTGTTCTTGGAA
>QYPU01000019.1 GCA_007280145.1 Dehalococcoidia bacterium
AAAATGAGCCAGGCAACAAGAGGAGCACAAAGACCAAAGAGCAATAGAACGGGGGAGAATCCTACCATCACTTCCCCACTCGCCCACCCCGTAGACTCGGACATAAAGGGATAGAGCATCATAGGACTGTAAAAGACGAAACCAATCGGAATGATATAAACAATCAAGAGGAAGAGTAGCAGCCACCACCCATAAAAGCCCTCTGCTTGTGTCCTAGCTCCCATAATTTAGACGGTTCTCTCTACTGCCCAAAAGGCATACAGCAGGCAAGCTACCCATTATACCACCGCATGATATATTTTGAGCAAACTACGAATTGAACGGTGCGCACCAGTTATGCGGTTGACTAAGCTAAGCTGAGCTGGCTGTCATGTCTGGCTTCTTTTCGGCTCAGGCGGCCTGCATAAGAGCATCGCCACAAATCCAACAGCCGTTGCCACCCACGCAAATAACATAGCGGTGAGATAGGTACCCTGGAGATCATAGAAAAAACCAGCGAGAGGAGCAGCTCCAGCTTGAAACACCAGTGCAATTGGCATAACCATCCCGCTAATCCCCGGAAAAGCCTCATGCCCCCAGTAATTGCCAGTAATGGTAGGAAGACAAATATAAGCTGCACCAAAGCCAAAACCCGCTAGTAAAGGATATAGATAGGCAATCCACATAGCCTCAGGCGAGACAAACCAGAACAGAATCCCCCCTAACAGTAGGCACAGAGCAGAAAAGGCAAAGAGAAGGCGGGGCTCAATAATATCGCCCAGACCAGCGATGGCAAAACGTCCCACAATACTCAAGCCAATTGCTAGGCTGTAGAGAAAGGCTACCATAGTCGGGTCAAATCCGCGGTCCTGCAAGTGAAATGGAGCCTGTGTAACAATTATTTGCCAAAGGAAGAAGCTTCCCGCTACAGCAACAACCAGAAGCCACAGGGCAGGCGTCCTCAGAGCATCGTGTACAGTCCAGCTAACAGGCGTACGGTAAGTCCGCACTGCCCGGCTCTTACCGCCAGCTACTACCTTAGCCTCATCCGATGACAGCCCATCCTGGCACTGCCCCATATCTTCCGGCCGATTACGCACCGTGAAAATGGCCATTATCGCCCCTACTACTGATGCAGCAGCAATCATAAACCAGCCAACCCGCCAATTCCCTCCCGCACTCAGAACAACCCTGCTGATAATTTGAGGCACTAAAAAACCACCAATAGCCCCCCCTCCCAGCACCAGACCCAAGGCTAGCGCACGACGGACGTTAAACCAGAAAACTATTACCGTCTGGACAGGAATGACCGAGGCAAAGGCCACTCCCAAGCCAACAAAAAGGGAGAGAATAACATAAATCGGATAGATATCTCCTATTATGCCCATTAAGAAAGCAGCCACAGCAATAATAAGCCCTCCTACAAAGATAGTAACCCTGGCTCCAAAACGACCAATCATCCAGGCAACGAGCGGGGCACTAAGGCCCATGAGCAACAGCATGCACGCAAATCCCACCATTATTTCCCCGCGTGACCACGCCAACTCACTGGTCATAAAAGGATAAAGCACCGCCGGACTATAGAAAGCAAAGCCAACCGGAATGGTATAAACAATCAAGAGGAAGAATAACAGCCACCACCCATAGAAACCCTGTGCTTGTGTCCTAGCTCCCATAATTTAAACGGTTCTCTCTACTGACCAAAAGGCATACAACAGGCAAGCTACCCATTATACCACCCTATGATATATTTTGAGTAACCTAAGGTTGGGTTACCTGCTTAAATGATTTGACACGACCTATCCAATATGACATTGGGTTAGGACAAAAGCCACGAAAGGTGATACAATAGCTGGATGATTTAGCACTGGAGGTTAACTTAATGGCTGAAGAAATCCTACCTGACCTTTACAGAATTGAAATCCCTTTGCCCAGAAATCCTTTGAAATCTTTGAATTCCTATGTGATAAGGGGTAAGGGACGATTTTTGATTATTGATACAGGATTTAACCGCGAGGAGTGCTTGCGCCCGATGCTGTCTAACCTGGAAGAACTGGGTGTAGACTTAAACAAGACAGACTTTTTCATTACTCACATGCACGCAGACCATGCCGGCCTGGTGGGAAAACTGGCTACTGCTATGTCAAAAGTCTACTTCAACGAGGTGGAAGCTCCTTACGTTAATTTTCTTGATTCTAAAGAACTTGAAGGGCATTTTCAAGAGCTACTGGCATTTTACACTGCTAATGGCTTCCCCGGGGAGGAAGTCAAAAAAGCTCTCACCAGCCATCCAGGCTATCGATATAGCGCAAAAGAGCATGTGGATTTTTGTATTTTGAAAGAAGGCGACTCAATAGAGATTGGAGATTACTCATTTAGGTGCATTGAAACCCCAGGACACACTCCAGGTCATATGTGCCTTTACGAGGCTAACAAGAAAATCCTTGTGTCTGGAGACCACATTCTCTTTGACATCACTCCCAACATTACCTTCTGGTTCGAAATGAAAAACTCGCTCAAAGAATATCTGGCAAACCTAGAAAAAGTCTACCCTCTTGATGTGAATCTTGTACTGCCAGGCCATCGGAGCCTGTGGAACAACCACAGAGAAAGGGTCACAGAACTGCAGACACATCACAAAAACAGGCTAACTGAGGTCCTCTCTACTCTTGAAGCCGGAGAGAAGACTGCGTGGGGGGTAGCTCCTGATATTAGCTGGGATATAGACTGCAGCTCATGGGAGCAATTCCCACCGCCGCAGAAGTGGTTCGCCGTTGGAGAAACCATCGCTCACCTGGACTATCTCGAAGCAGAGGGGAAGATACGCAGAAAGATGAACAATGGCAAGATACTATATTCACTGGCTATCTAGTAACTTTTCAGTGCATTAGATACACTTCGTGCTCAACCTCTCAGAGGCTGAGCACGAACCAATTATTCCTTCAGCCGTGGTTAACCGTGGTTCTCAGAAATGCTAGCGCAGGATATTCCTTGCAATAACAACCTTCATTATTTCTGCGGTGCCCTCGTATATCTGCGTTATCTTAGCATCGCGGAAGTAGCGCTGAACGGGACTATCCATCATATAGCCGTAGCCGCCAAGCATCTGTATTCCCTCTGTTGCTGCCTTCATAGCCACTTCACTGGCGAAGTCCTTTGCCATAGCTGCCTCTGTAGTAAAGCGAAGCCCTTTATCCTTCAGGTCGGCGGCTCGCAAGGCTAATAATCGCGCAGCATCAATTCTCTCTGCTATGTCAACAAGCCTCCACTGAAGACCCTGAAAATTAATAATTGGCTGGCCATACTGCACGCGTTCCTTCATGTGGCTTATAGATGCTTCCAGAGCGGCTCGGGCAATACCTACTGCCTGAGCTGCAATACCTATCCTGCAAACATCCAGCGTTCCTAGAGCTATACCGAAACCTCTTCCTTCCTCACCAAGGAGATTTTCAACGGGTATGCGGCAATCCTCAAGTATTATCTCAGCATTGTGCGCCGCCCGTATGCCTAGCTTGTGATAGACTGTACCAATGGACAACCCTGGTGTACCTTTCTCGGCAATAAAGACACTCATACCTTTGTAGCCTAGAGACTTATCTTTGGTAGCGAAGATTACAAAGGTGTCGGCGAAATTTGCATTGGAAATAAATGTTTTAGTACCGTTGAGAACATAAGAGTTGCCATCTTTTACTGCGGTTGTTTCGCCTGCGGCTGCATCGCTACCGGCATTAGCCTCAGTCAGGGCAAATGAACCTATCTTCTCGCCTCGCGCAAGAGGAGGCAGATAGCGCTTCTTTTGCTCCTCATTGCCATACGCGTTTATGGCATGGCACGTTAGTCCAGCACCCCCACTTGTATCCATGATGGTACTGACAGCAGCAGACACACAAGCAACTTCCTCCATAGCTATGCACCAGTGGATACAGTCATTGCCGCTTCCACCATATTTCTCATCTACAGTTATCCCCATTATTCCCAGCTCTCCCAGCCTCTTAATAATTTCGAGGGGATATTCCTCATTTACGTCTATGCGCTCGGCTATTGGCTCGATTTCTTTTCTGGCAAAATCTCGAACCATGTCTCTGAACTTTTGCTGGTCTTCGGTTAATTGAAAATCCATCGTAAATACCTCCTTCTAAGTTCTCATATAGTTACAAAGACTTAAATTAGTGTCCAAACTTTATCGTCTATTAGCAATCCCTGCTGCGGCGAAGATTTGAGCATGACCTTCCACAGTCCCTCTCGTTGCTGGGTGTATAGTAACATCTTCGATCAGCTCGCCAAACTTGTAAACATTGGGTCTCAATTTCCGCAGACTTTCCTTGAATTCCCCTGGTGTTTTCAGTGCCATTTCTTCCTCTTTTGGTGGTCACACCCTAAGCTAAGCTAATGAATCCGGGTTGACTCACCTAAGTTAATCTTGCGTCTGCCAGAATTCGCACCGGTAACATCCGGGGGGTATTATAACAGGCAGTGGCAAGCCAGACAATATGGAGGAACTTAACCTTAATCCGCGAGTGCAGATTTCCTTCCTGCCATTGCGAGCCTCTTTCTGTCATTCTGGTGAGCCAAAGCCCTGAGTGCAGCGAAGGGGCAGCGAAGAATCTCTGGCTCAGGGTGAACTCCGCGAAGTAATCTCGGCCAACCTCTACCGTCTTTACGAGCGAAGTTGGGTAGGCTGGAGCATCCGCTCCAGTCCAAAGCAATACTCGATATACCTCTCCGTCTTTGCGAGGAGCACCAACGACGAAGCAATCCCGGTGGCCGGGAGGTGAGGGAAAACTAAACATATAAGCGTCACCCACCTATCTGAACGAGATTATAGGGAGGAACTTAAGAGTACAACGCCTTGCTATAAGGCAGTTTGTGAGCTATTATGTGGGATGAAAACTACTGAACACATCTTGGAGGCATAGGCAAAATAATGAGATACAATAGCTATCGAGGCTACAGTCAAACACCTATCTGGGCCATAATGATTGTATGCTTTCTGGTGTTTATAGCCACCCTTGTAAGCCAAGAACTCGTATTTCTCCTTGGACTACAGCCAGCAACCTTCCTGGCAAAGCCCTGGACAATCGTTACCAATCTCTTTGTCCACGGTGGCTTATGGCATCTGCTGGCTAATATGTTGACCCTCTACTTTTTCGGTAGGTTTCTGATCAGGTTAACCGGGACTCAAAACTTCTTAATTATATATTTCTTAGGAGGAATACTGGGCAACATCCTTTTTATGCTTCTAGGCTCACCTTTTTCTATAGTTATCGGTGCTTCAGGGGCTATCTTTGCCCTGGGAGGAACACTTACAGTGCTGACACCGAAATTGCGAGTCTTTGTGTTTCCCATCCCAGTTCCGCTTCCCCTATGGGTAGCGATAATTGGAGGCTTCTTCATAATGTCCCTCCTCCCACACGTAGCCTGGCAAGGTCACCTGGGTGGCCTGCTCCTCGGTCTCATAGCTGGCTTCGTCTTGCGTACCAGAGGGCGCCGCTTCATTTACTAGTTTACCCGCAGCAGAAATTCACAGCAGAACCTGGAGACCAACACTAAACAAGGAGGTAGAAATGGGTTATCTGGAAGAAATGGCAAAATATCAGAAGACGGAAAAACAAAAAATCTTTGGAGCTGATTTCCTTGAGCGGGAACAAATAGACGATTATGAATTCTGGGACGAGATAGAAATAGGCAAAGAAACTGTAGTGCCGCTGAAATTCGAAGTAAAGGCCGAGGATATGATGGCCTACGCAGAAGGAGTTCCTGATGACAACCCTGTCTTTTACGACGAGGAATATGCCAGGAAATGCGGCCATGATGGACTGGTTGCTCATCCCCTTTTCGGCACTCAGGTCGCCTTTTTCCTTTTGAGAAAAGGGCATGGTAGCTGGATTAGGACTCCGGGAGCCAGAAACCCGGGGCAGATACTTGAGTGGTATGACCCAATTCGGGTGGGCGATGTTCTTACTGTTAAGTTGACGGGCTATGACAAGTGGGTCAAAAGAGGAAAATATTACATGAGGTATCTAACAGAAACATATGACCAAAACGGCACGCTAAAGGGTAGAGGTTACGCGACCCTGATTTTACCCAAGTCCAGGGAGGACGTGCTAAAGTTTGTGAAAGGCGAGCATGCTCTGGAGGCATGAGTTCTGCCCCGAAGCTTTACAGGAAAATTAGCAGCAGGAGGTAAATATGATGGCAGACAGGTTAACTTTTGAGTCAGTAAACTGCGGCGATATGTTACCTGAGGTTAAGCAACACAACACTCAAGAGCTTACCTGGCAACATGCTGTGGCTTCACTTGATTATAATCCGGTTCACACAAATCCTGAGTGGTGTAAGACAGCCCAGGTGTTCGGCTTGCCCGTTACGGTGATGCACGGCAATCAGACTATGTCCCTCATGGCCACGGTCATTACTAATTGGGCATATCCTGTCGGTGGCAGGTTGAAGAGAATGGAGGTCAAGCTTATTAAGCCTGTACCTATAGGTTCTATTTGTACCTATGGTGCTGTAGTGACCGAAAAACATCCTATAGGTAAAGGGAAGGACTTTGTAGCCCTTGACCTGTGGGCCATGGACGAGGGCGGGGAAAATGTGGCTGTTGGTACTGCGCAAGTTACGCTCCCCTGACGGCAGTGCCTTATCTTTATCCACACCTCTTCAGACTGGGAGCTGTGGCGGGTTCAGAGACAAGGCCACGAGCCGAAGCCCGAGAGGTAATCTCAACTTAACTAAACAACGAGGCATCACATGGACTGGAACGACATCTTACCTATCATAATTGGGATTTCAGTGGTTATAGGACTGCCTCTGGCTCTTAGAAGCCGGAAGAAAGGCGGCCCTAAAAAGGTCGAGGAGCTTTGCCAACATCTTCAGGGAAGAGGGGTGAAGGCATCTAGGCAGGAAGAGGTCTCTATTCAAGAAAAAGCAGGCGAGAAACGCTCCCGGAGAGAGAAGCCAATAGGAGTTATCAGCCTGGCAGACAAAAATATAGATTCGATAAATGTTATCGGCGTGGCTAGCCAGTATGGAGTCCAGTACTTTCTCGACTTCGTGGTGAGAAGCCCCAGCTTGACAGGGAGGGAGAACAAGAAGAAAACCAGAATGGTCAGGAAGAGAAGCTCAGCTCTCTGGGGCAAAGTGATTGACCTTAAGTGGAGAGGGGATGACTCCCTGGCCCAGAAGCTCAATTTCGATTACCGGTTGAAAGACAGACTGTTGCAAGCTGACCTTAATATTCTTAAGAGCAGTATCTGGATTGTCCCTGAGCCAAAGCACGAATATACCAGAGTCAGAACCAATTACTTCCTGCCGACACCCGATTTAGTGGACGCTATAGATGCCATTGCCAAGCATATCAAATCAGGGTACTAAAACGTCAATTATGGCCAGAGTGCCCTGTTTGCGGCTCGTTAATAATATTTCGGACTGCTTCATAGAATCCTTCAGGC
>QYPU01000066.1 GCA_007280145.1 Dehalococcoidia bacterium
CCTCTTTGCCTTGCTTTATCTGGGTGCGGACATCTCCACTTCATAAGACCCTCAGGAACCTCAATCCTTCTAATATTTTATCACTATATAATTGATGCTCCTAATTGTAAGAATCTACTATTGAACTTTTTGGCTTTTTGTGTTACTACGCTAGCTACCTTGGCCCGTTCACATAACCTGCAACGTGGCCTCTCACTTTCTGTGCTATGGCGTTGAGCAGGTCGAGGTCCCTAGGCGTATAATAGTCGGTAAAGTATGGCTTACCGTCGGAGTATTGAATAATGTTCCGTATGTCATGCAGTTCAACAGGCACTGGATATCGGCTTTTCCACTTTGATTGCCTAGAAAGTCTAGTTAGAATGTCTTCTTCCTTAATGTCCGCCTTCATATTTGCTTCTTTGGATAACTTCACAAGGTTATGTTCATTGATCAGCCTGGGTAACCTCCCTGTTTGAAGGAACTGGCTGCTAATCTCGTCACGTCGTTCTAGAATTATTAGAGCCTTAAATAGATTCTCAAGGGCGTATGAAACAAGAATGAAATAAGGACCATGTAGGTTAGGTGGTGGGATACCGGGGTGTTCCGTACCTTTGTCGTACTTTCCCTCTTTCGCGTTGGTTAGGACGACATTCCAATATTGCCGTAGTTGTGGTTCTAATGCCTTCGATGCTTCAATCATCTCATCAGCTTTCTCTACCCATAACCACGGATTAAGCAGATTATCCAAATAGTGGACAACGAATTGTGGATATTGTGAGAGAAGATTCCTGTGAGTCATCTCATGGCATTGAGTAAGAGACTTTGATTTTTAGCCTCTAACTTTAAGAACATACGTACGTTCTCAGTATAATCCTTGAGCTAAGTAAATGCCAGTATTGCGCACTGACACTGAACATTGTGACGAATTGTTGGACTTGGATAGCGTGGTGCACAAACGCCCGGTGCATATTTACGCGGATCTAAAAAGTGATCGATAGCCAGGTGAGGGGGGGTATCCTTGTCTCCAGTGAAAAGGGGCCATTTTTGCCTCTGTCAAGAGTAGATATGGGAAGTGTCGGTAAAATCCATCATTCTCATCCAGCCTGCCTGCATTCAAAGTGTCTTCGCAAAGAGATCTACCAGTTCTGTGCCAGTGCCGATGAAGTCGGGCTATTTTCGCAATATCTGATTTGATGTATAATGACAGCAAGCCAAATCAGGGGGAGGGACAGATGAAACGAGCAGTCAGCATCAGCATTGGCTCGTCCGAGCGTGATAAGCGAGTGGAAGTGACCCTGTTAGGCGAAAAGGTCAGCATCGAACGCATCGGCACGCACGGCGACATAGAAGCCGCCGCCCTTAAATATAAGGAACTTGATGGCAAAGTGGATGCCTTCGGCGTTGGCGGTGCGGAACTGGGTGCGCTTATAGACGGCAAGTTCTACCCGTTCCACTCGATCCAAAAAATAGTGCGCTACATCGAGAAAACGCCTGTCGTGGATGGCGCCGGGTGGCAAAACACGCTCGAAAACAAAGTGCCGTCTTTTTTGGAGACAAAGATCAAGGATTACCTAAACCAGCATGGCCGCAATGTCATGATGCCTGTCGGCGTGTCCCGTTGGGGACTTTCCAAATCCTTCGTCGAAGCCGGGTACGAAACGGTCTTTTGTGACCTGATGTTTACTCTCCATGTCCCCATCCCAATCCGCTCCTTGAGAGCACTCCGTATCCTGGCCGCATTAATGATTCCGATTGTCACGCGTTTTCCATTCGCGTGGCTGTATCCTACCGGTGAGAAGCAGGAGGTGCGTATCCCCAAATGGGTGAAATGGTACAACTGGGCCACCGTCATTGCCGGGGATTGCCTCTACATCAAGCACAACATGCCAGACAAACTGGAAGGTAAGGTCATCGTCACCAACACCACCACACCAGAAGACGTGGAATTCTTCCGCCAAGCGGGTGTGAAATACCTGGTCACCACAACACCGGTGCTGGAGGGCCGCTCCTTTGGCACCAATGCAATGGAAGCGGCACTGGTAGCAATCTCAGGCAAGGGACGCCCGCTGACTTGGAACGAATACAGCGAATTGATTGATAAACTTGGCTTCGAGCCTCACTTGCGGGAGCTTAATTAGTCAAGCTAATCAACACGAAGGCAAATGTCTTTGCGGTGATGCCCAAGGAGAATTTATGGATGCAATCGTGATCGCAGGTGGGATTCCCCTTCCGCAAGATCCACTATATCTCTACACCAATGGTAATTTCAAAGCCCTCGTTGATGTGGCGGGCAAACCCATGATCCAGTGGGTGCTGGATGCCCTTGGCGACGCCAAACACGTGGACAAAGTCATCATCATTGGCCTTTCGCCCAAGAGCGGTGTCATCTGCAAGAAACCCCTGTTCTATGTCGCCAACCAAGGACGCATGCTGGCTAACATCATTGCCGGCGTCGAGAAAACTCTCGAACTCAACACCAAAGCCGAATACCTGCTAATCGTCTCTTCCGACATCCCCTGCCTGAAACCAGAGCTGGTTGATTGGCTGGTAGAGACTTGCATGCAAACCAAAGATGATCTCTATTACGGCGTCGTACCGCGCGAAGTCATGGAGACACGCTGGCCCGGTTCCAGGCGCACCTACGTTAAACTCAAAGACATCCAAGTCTGCGGCGCCGACATCGGCATTGCGCATGTGGCCATGGCAACCAAAAACCTCGACATATGGGAAGAACTGCTCGGCGACCGTAAATCGCCGCTCAAACAGGCTGCCATAATAGGTTTTGGGACCCTCGTACTGCTGCTGCTTGGGCGCTTGAGTCTGACTTACGCAGTAGAACGCGTGACAAAGCGCATTGGCATCAGGGGCCGCGCCATTGTCTGGCCACATGCCGAACCCGGCATGGATATTGACAAGCCGCACCAACTCAAACTAGTCCGCGAGGACATGGCAAAGCAGCAAGAAAAAACTGACCGAGAGAAAGCAAAAACCAAATGAGCCTTCGATCTCTTCTGGAACTCGATGCCCGACTATCAGGCCAGATGCGCGTGGCCGAACAACCCGGTCTGTTACGAAATATGTTGGCCTTCTTAGCCCATTCCGGGGACTCATGGTTGTGGTGTGGAGGGCTGATCATTTTGTGGTTTTTCGGCGATCCATTTTGGAAGAAGTTGGCTGTGGTGCTGCTTGGAGGAATTGCTGTACTGGCCATCATCCTGATAACATTAAAGTTCCTCATTCGCCGCCGCAGACCGGAAGGCGAATGGGGCAGAATTTACCGCAATACGGATCCACACTCCTTCCCATCCGGCCATGCCGCACGTTCTTTTTTCATCACTATAGCGGTTACCGGTTTTGGCCCCGGCTGGCTGGCGGCTATCCTTTGGGTTTGGGCACCTCTGGTTGTGCTGGCACGTGTAGCACTGGGTGTGCATTATGTCTCGGACATCGCAGTTGGAGCTTTGCTGGGAATCCTGCTTGGCCTGATTGGATTGCCAGTCTGTGAACTACTGCTGGCCCATGCCGTATCCTAAATCGGGATTCCGCTCTATTGAACAATAACTCATTTTGTTAAGCCTTAGGTCTCCACAAGAAACAAGTGGCCTCGGCTGACACAATGCAGCACTTTGTGAATTGGGTTGACGTGCGCACCGTTGGTCAAGCTTAGTACTTTTCCCAAACGTAAAGATGTTAGAAACAGGTACACTTGTAACGTTAACCGTTCACTTCTATAATATAATAGCAACGACACCGGCTATAAGTCTTGTGATTCTATAAATACTCTAATGTCTAGTCTGCGATGAACATCTTTGTAGGTCGGAAGGAACAGTTAGGCATTGTCAATAGTATGCTTTCTCAAGGCAAAGGCATTGCCTTAGTTGCTGGCGAAAGCGGCGTTGGCAAGTCGCACTTTCTTGCAAAGTTGTACGATGATAGCCAAAAGCACCGGGCTAATTACCTTGTGGCTTTGCATACCTGTAGGTTTAGCGAGAGCTTCGATGACCCTATTGTCAATCTCCTATCCCACCTGATTGCCGAGGTAAGGTCTTCGCACTTGCTAAGCAATAGAAGCATGGGGCTGTTGGCTCAGACAAGCTCACTATTAAACCAGTTGATAAGGCAGGACGTTGGGCTGGACTTTGTTAGGAGATTATTGGAGAAAGTAACGCTAAACTGGGGTCCACTAGGTATCAAAGTAGATAGTGTGTTTGGGCTCACGTCTAACGCATTGGAGCGCATCAAGGGAGCAAAACCGAGTATATTAGATGCTCGTAGACTGATAGCCGAGCATCGCTTACCTGCTGCGGATATATATGGGAATATTATTAAAAGTCTAAGTGAAGACCTATCCGGAAAGTACTTCCTCCTTGTTGTTGATCAATTAGAAAGAGCAGATAGCACTACTTTGAATCTTATGCTTGACTTGGCTGAGGCAATACAAAATAGAGTCTGCTTAGTGCTGGCGATACAGGTGGAGATTGATGGAAAGATAGGTGAGCCCCATATATCATCTGAAAAATACCGAATGGTCGAAAATGCTATTTCTAGAATTGGGGGCAAAATTATACAGTTGCAAGGGCTCCGATGGGACGAGATTGGAGAATGGATAAAGAAGCGCCAGAAGAAGCAGTTACCAGAGATTGATCTTAAGAAGATCCGAAAGGCTACGGGCGGACTACCAATTATTATTCGAGAATGGCTTGAACGAAACGATCTTGCTATCGAGCTTCTGCAAGGGCTTTCGAGCCAAGACTACCTTGGAAGGTGCTACGAACATAGACTCGAGGAAATTGAATCTAGTTTTGTTGATTTTGCTTACCGTCTTAGTGTCCTCCGTGAGCCTCTACCTCTGGAGTCTTATGTAACGCTCTTGCGGCTTGGCAGGGCACAACAAAATCTTCTAGAATGCCATACAGTTATGAGCCATCTTAAAAAGAAACTGATCTTTGATGACAGTGGGTGGTTTCGTCACGAGACGATTAAGCGCTACGTAGAAAATAGAATGCCTGTTGCTCTGCAAAAAGAATACCATTATGCAGCCGCACGGCTGTTCAAACAAGAAAGAGAGCGCAAGCTAGTAGGAAAAACCGCTTTTTACTATCCATGGTACGAATATTTAAGTGAAGATTACCATCTTCGCCGAGCTGGAAAAGAACCTTTGGACTTTGTTACGAATTATGAATTATTCAACCTAGTTGTTTGGGAAGAACCTTGGGATACCAGCTCCTTGAGCTCAGTCAGTGCAAAGAAGGCGTTATTAGAAAGGCTTCAGGAATATTTTAATGAAGTAGGTGACAAGCTTGGTGAAGCCTGGGCACTGTATTGGCTTGGACATGCCATCCGGATCATTGAACGGAGGGTGCCTTATAACCCTTGGGACTCTAAGATGTTATACGAAAGAAGTCTTGACATTTGTAAAATCCTTGGTGACAGGGAAGGTATATCAATAATCTTTTTGACATTGCATGCATAGAGTGGGGTCATAACCAACTCGGTACGGCAAAATACCTTATTGAAAAGGCTCTAAAGACCATACCAACGCCAAGTGGATATGATAGAGGTGATTCGGATTGGGCATCTGTTTCACCTTGGCCATCTTGTTTGACTGGTTATGTTCTGGCTCTTCATGTTATCGCTTGGATTGAGTTTGAACTGGCGAACTATAGTGTGGCAAAGCGCCGTTGTAGGAAATGTCTGAAATTTTTGAAGGGACTAAGCCAGTCTGAGTCGTTACACAGAGATGAGGCATTTTGTGACTATTATGCCACGGACCAGCTCTATTTATTAGCTCAAATCTATGAGGCAGGCAGACAACACAGGAAAGCGTTCGTCATTTGTGAATTGCTCCGAAGTTGTTCGCCACAGTACAAACCATTCAAAGATTACAAGACGGTGACAGAAATGCTGGAACAGATCAAGGCAAATACCGGTAAGAGCAAAGTTGAAAGATACTCAAGGCAGATTGTTCAAGCGTTATCAGGCGAACTTACCTCTATCTGGCAAGTATATGATTTTATTACCAGTCAATTGTTGGCATCTAAGAGTTAGTACTACTATGCGCTAATGCCTGCCAAGTTTTGCTTATCATTTTTCGGCCGGCTACCAAGCTGTCAACCTCATCTACTATTCCCGTGTCTTTAAAACTATTCCATTGAACAAAGTAGCGGATTGTTATTCCTACTCTTTCTCAGCACTGCTTCCGTCAAGTGTCGTAACTGCATGCACGAAGCGTTGACAACTTCATTACCAAGACCTAAGATTATCCCAAGAATAGAAACTTAGGGGGCGGACATGACAAGCAAAAAGCACTTCACTACCGAAGAAGCCAAACGAATTGGCGAGGCCCTAGGTATCGATTGGAACAAGTTCGATGTTGAGCAATATAGGATGGGCCTTGATGTCGAGCTTGAGCACGGTTTGGTTGATCCACATACCAATGTTACTAACGATGACCCTATGATGACCGGGAAAATTGCTTTAGCTCATCTCAATGAATTTTCAGATTACTACACGAGGCTTGAAAAGATGGAAAGGGAAGCCGAAGGTAGGTGAAGTAATTCTTAAGGTATGATAGGCCAAATTGTAAAGAATAAACACGTAACGGAGTCGGTTGGAGGCTGATATTCTAAACGAAAGTGCACTTTCACCAATACAATAATAGAAGGAGGGTATCATGAAAAAAAGACACCTTACAACGAATCAAGGTGTACCGGTTACTGATAACCAGAACTCCTTGACCGTTGGCGAACGCGGTCCAGTACTGTTACAGGATGTCCAGTTTATTGAGAAGATGGCTCATTTTGACAGGGAACGCATTCCCGAAAGGGTTGTCCATGCCAAAGGGGCAGGAGCACATGGCTACTTTCAGGTTTACAAGAGCATGAAGCCTTATACCAAGGCGAAATTTCTCCAGGAGCCAAAGAAAAAGCTCCCCGTATTCGTGCGGTTTTCCACCGTCGTTGGAGGTCGGGGCTCGGCGGATACGGTACGGGACCCTCGCGGCTTTGCCGTCAAGTTCTATACCGAGGATGGCAACTACGACCTGGTTGGGAACAATCTCCCCGTGTTTTTCATCCGGGACGCCATCAAGTTCCCCGATATGGTTCACGCCTTCAAAGGCGCGCCAGATACCAATATACCATCAGCCTCTTCGGCACATAACCGCTTTTGGGATTTCATATCCCTGACGCCGGAATCGACCCATATGATTATCTGGCTTTTTTCTGACCGTGGCACGCCGAAAAGTTACCGGATGCAGGAGGGTTTTGGCGTCAATACCTATGTGTGGGTGAACGCCGAAGGCAGAGCTGTATATGTGAAATACCACTGGAAACCGAAACTGGGTGTGCAGAACCTTGACCGTCATGAAGCAACCCGCCTGGCCGGTATCGACCCTGATTATCTTACCCGTGACCTTCATGATGCTATCGCCAAAGGGGAAGAGGTTGAGTACGAGCTTGACGTCCAGTTGATGGATATCGCTGACGAGTTCAAACAAAATTTTGACCCCCTGGATCCCACAAAGACCTGGCCTGAGGACAAGTCCCCTCTGATGCCGGTGGGTAAAATGGTGCTCAACCGTAACCCGGAGAACTTCTTCGCCGAGGTGGAGCAAGCGGCTTTCTGCCCCGCCAGCATTGTTCCAGGAATCGAGTTTTCTGCTGACAAGTTGCTGCAGGGTCGAACATTTTCATACGCCGATACTCAGCGCCATCGGCTGGGACCGAACTACCTGCAGCTTCCGATCAACCGGCCCATAGTGCCGGTCGACAATAACCAGCGTGATGGCGCCATGCAGATTGGTCAGTTCAGCGGTTCGGTTAACTACGAGCCCAATAGCCTGGCCGGTGGTATGTCTAAGGAGGCCCCTGAGGAGGGCACGCCGCGCGTATACCAGCTTGAGGGGGAAGTGACTCGTCGGAAGATAAGCATAACGAATGATTTCGCACAAGCTAGAGAGAGATATCGTTCCTTTAGCAAGATGGATCAAGAACATCTGGTAGATAATCTCATCGCGGATCTTATGCACATTGACAAACCGATCCAACAGCGGGTGATTGATAACCTAACTAAGGCTGACCCGGAGTTGGGGCGATCCGTAGCCGGGGATCTAAAACTTTAACAGATGATGGAGGGGACGGAACCGCTATTGTGCCTAATACGGGCTTGGCGGTTCCGTTCGATGTGGTCACTCCGTCCAAATGACGCTTCGACTGACTTCACCAACCTTTGAGCGTTATATGAAAATGCATATCGACCCTGAAGTCATAGGACTTTGAGATGGTACGCCGATGCAGCAAAGAGTTATTCATACTGTGGGATAGTGCCCCAAGATAGACCTCTTAAGCCAGTGCAAGTCGACCCACTTTGTTTCGCCTAACTTCCTTCGCTACGCTCGGTAAGTTCGCATGTGCTGGAGAAGTTGTAGCAAAGGCCTAAACAATAGGGCGAATTGTATAATAGATATGAAATCTTCTTAGCTTGCGCACATACGTGACATACCGCATTGCCGCCAAATCAAGGCTCTTCGCAGATTGGTAACCAGTTGGATGTCCTCTCAACGAGTTTTATTTTGCTTCCTTCAGGATTGCACCTAGAGCTCCCGGACCGGCGTGGACACCTAGCGCTGCCCCCAGTCTTGTTGTCCGAGGTACTATATTGGGAAACAGCGAACCTACGTACTCGGCTAACGTTTGAGCATCGCCAGGGGTAGTGCTATAAACTATAGCTAAGTCCTCAACGTGTAGCGCTGACCTTATAAACTTACGGAGTTGGTCTATTCCTTTACTTCGGGTGCGTGCCAACCCGGCTGGGCGAATCTGGCCATCACGCAGAGTAATTAAGGCCTTCACATTAAGCAGCGATTCCACTGGAAAGAGAGCCTTGCCGAGGCGCCCACCTTTGACTGCGTATCTCAGGGTGTCCAGAAGTGCCAGAGCACGGAGTTGTCTAATAGTTTCATGAGCTTTGTTTACCACCTGCTGTAGATTGTATCCGGCTTCAGCGGCTTTAGCTGCAGCTATGACAACAAGACCTTGCCACATTGTAACACCTCGAGAGTCGATAACTTCAATCCGACACCCTTTCTTTTCCGCAGTCTCCTTACCTACTAATGCAGCATCGCAGACAGCACTGTGCTTGCTGGTGATATGAATGGAAACAATCTCCCCGGTTTCTTGAGCTGCCTCCTCATACACCTTGGCAAAATCCCCTGGTGATGGTGCTGCGGTAGATGGGTGAATCGGACTGGTCACCAGTTTATGATAGAATTCATCGCAATCTATATCGACTCCATCG
>QYPU01000073.1 GCA_007280145.1 Dehalococcoidia bacterium
AAATGGGACACATTTGGGTTAACTGTCCATAGTATAACAAGGTATTGCTTTTCCCTTTGACCTCAGGTACAATCTTGGATCTCTTACTACTTAATTTGGAGGTGAGTTTTGGCAATAAAGGTTGTCACCGATAGCGGCTCGGATCTCCCCCTTGAGGTTGCTAAGGAGCTGGGTATCACCGTTGTGCCCGTGTATATCTATTTCGGTGAGAAGGCCTACAAAGACGGAGTGGACATAGGGTCTGATGAGCTGTACAAGAGGCTGGTGGAAGGCCCGATTTATCCCACCACCACGCAGCCCATGCCCGCCGACTTCGCCAAGGCCTACAGCGATCTTTCCAAAGATGCCGATGCCATTGTATCCATACACCTGCCGACCAAGGTGAGCGGCACCTACAATGCGGCGCTCCAGGGCGTCGAAATAGCAAAGCCTAAGTGTGAAGTCCACGTGGTGGACGGTTTTTCGGTATCGGTGGGCCTGGGAATAATAGCCACGGCTGCAGCTCGGGTGGCCAAGGCAGGTGGCAAGTTGGTGGAGGTTTTGGAGGAGACCGAGAAGGCCATCAGCCAGACTCAAATCCGCGGGCTGCTAGACACCTTGCATTATCTGCTCAAGGGCGGCCGCATCACCAAATCCAAGGCGCTAGTAGGCACACTGCTGAAGGTAAAACCCATTCTGACAATGCGCGAGGGTGAACTCGTTCAGGCAGGTATGGCTCGTTCTTATGCCAAGGGCATAGAGCAGTTATTCGAGTTCGTAAAAAGTTATCCCAACCTGCAAGAGGTGGCCATAGCCCACAGCACGGTTCCCGAGGAAGCCAAGGTGCTCAAGAAGCGCATCGCCTCCGTCATCGATGAAGAACGGATTCAAATGTCCAGAATAGGTGCTGGATTGGGTGTGCACGGCGGACCAGGTACGCTTATAGTGGCCGCCAGGAGCGGCTAGTCTTCTGCACGTTTGCCGGGGGCTAAGGCAGGCATTTGGCTCATACGCCTGGACAGAGTGATGCTCAGGTAGCATCTCCCCTATCGGGCAATATGCCCCAAAAAGCAACAGGGGGGTATTGCATGGCTGATGGGGTGCCCCCAACACTATTAACCTCTTCTGCTCTTTTTTGTTCAATGTCACCATCTCCTTCATAGAGTGACATTTTCCCTGAACACCTTAGAGGGTGATAAAATCGTAGAACATTAACAAAGAGCCCACAAAAACTTGACAAGAAGTGGTCGCTAGTGTAGACTTTACGCTAATTGAATAAAGTAAAGGCTGGGAACGAGACTAGTAGACCCCCAGCGAGGCTCAGAGAGCCGGGTAAGGTGTGAGCCGGTGTCAGGCGCAGGGGTTGAATGGACTCGGGAGCTGCAAACCGAAATGGCCTTGCCAAAGTAGGCTTTGACGCAAGGGTAGCGTTATCAAAACCCAGGGTATCGCCTTGAGATATTGAGGCCGTACCTGAAGGAGATGATTGCTGCAATGTTTAGAGCAATCAAGTAGGGTGGCACCGTGAAGGTTGAACCTCTCGCCCCTATGGGTGAGAGGTTTTTTAATTGGCATGCTAGGGGAATTATATGTACTATCCAACGTTAGACGAGGTTAAGAGACTGGGGCAGGATGGCAATCTAATACCGATTTACCGCGAAATCGTTGCCGACCTGGAGACACCGGTGTCTGCTTTCCTGAAGATTAATCGTGGCAGCCCTTCCTTCCTTCTGGAAAGCATTGAGGGCGGTCAACGGCTGGCTCGGTATAGCTTTATTGGCACCGAGCCGTATGCAATGTTAACCACCAGGGGCGAGGACAAGACTGACCCTCTTCCACTCATCGCTGGTGAACTAAGCAAGTATAAAATAGTACCAGTTAGCGGTCTCCCCCGGTTTGCTGGCGGTGCCGTAGGCTATCTTGCTTACGAAACGGTGACTCGATTTGAAGAACTGCCCTCCCCAGACCACGACCCCCTGGGGGTACCTGAATCGCTATTTATGTTTGTGGATACCATGCTTATCTTTGACCATGTAACTCATAAGATTAAGGTTTTGAGCCATGTCCATCTTGACGGGGACATAGAGGAGGCATACCAAAAGGCAGTAGGCAGAATTGATAACCTCGTGGATAGGCTGAGCCAACCACTCAAGTCAAACCAGAACACAAGGAATACTCCCCATCCTACAAGCAGCCATAAGCTATCCTCAAACTTCTCTAAGGAGGAATTTGAAGCCAGCGTGCTTAAGATAAAGCAGTATATCACTGCTGGCGAAGCTATTCAGGTGGTCTTGTCGCAACGCCTGGCTAAACCCACTGAGGCTGCCCCCTTTGAAATCTATAGAGTACTGCGCACTATTAATCCCTCTCCCTATATGTTCTTCCTCGATTTTAATGACTTCCATATCATTGGAGCTTCCCCTGAGATACTGGTGAGAGTAGAGGATGGCATAGTAATGACCCGTCCCTTGGCTGGAACTAGGCCAAGGGGAAGAAATCCGGCTGAGGATACCATACTGGAGCAGGAACTCCGTAGTGATGAGAAGGAGCGTGCTGAGCACATTATGCTGGTAGATTTGGGGCGCAATGACATCGGGCGCGTCAGCGAGCCTGGCTCAGTTGAAGTTAGTGACCTCATGGATGTTGAGCGTTACTCTCACGTCATGCACCTGGTTACTCATGTGCAAGGTAGGCTAAAGCATGACGTGACCACGCTTGATGCTCTGCGGGCCTGCTTTCCTGCGGGCACAGTATCTGGAGCGCCCAAAATCCGGGCGATGGAAATAATCGCTGAGCTTGAGCCTGAGAAGAGAGGGCCTTATGCCGGAGCAGTAGGCTATTTCTCTTTCTCAGGCAATATGGACATGGCGATAGCCATAAGAACTATGGTGGTAACCAAAGGCGTTGCCTATGTGCAAGCAGGGAGTGGAATTGTCTATGATAGCGTGCCTGAGCGCGAGTATGAGGAGAGTATGAATAAAGCCCGGCCACTACTCAAAGCTATCCACCAGGCAGAAGACCCAGACATGTTACCCGGGAGTAGCCATGCTGTTACTGATTGATAACTATGATAGTTTCACCTATAACCTTTTCCAGTACCTGAGTGAGCTGGGGGAAGATGTAGTAGTGGTGCGCAATGATAAGCCTACCCTTGAGGAAATTGATAAGATGAAGCCCCAGCGGATAGTTATCTCTCCTGGCCCTTCTACTCCATTGCGGGCTGGTATCTCCAATGAGGTCATTCGACATTTTGGCTCCAGCTTACCAATACTCGGTGTCTGCTTGGGGCATCAGTGTATCGGTTATAGCTATGGCGCCACCATTGGCCCCGCAAAAGAAATCATGCATGGCAAGTCATCTTTGATCTATCATAATAATACCGGTGTTCTTCGTGGGCTGCCTAACCCCTTCCCCGCCATTCGGTACCACTCACTGGTGATACTACCTGATGGGCTTCCCGACTGTCTGGAGATAACAGCCTGGACTGAGGATAACACTATCATGGGAGTGCGCCACCGCCAACATACAGTAGAAGGTTTGCAATTCCACCCAGAGTCTTTTATGACCCAGGCAGGAAAGGATATACTCAAGAATTTTTTAGTCAGAAGGAGGAACACCCCATGATTAAGGAGGCTATCACCTTACTGGTTTCAGGGCAGTCCCTTACCATGGAACAGGCAGGCGAGGTTATGGAAGAGATAATGGAAGGCAAGGTCACGCCGGCTCAATTTGGCGCCTTTGTCACTGCGCTCAGGCTAAAAGGGGAAACGGTTGATGAAATCGCTGGCTTGGCCAAGACAATGCGGGCTAAGGCTATTCCCGTGACTGTTGCCGAACCAGTAGTTGATACCTGCGGCACCGGCGGCGATGGCTCAGCTACCTTTAATATCTCCACGGCGGCTGCCTTTGTCGTTGCTGGTGCTGGCCTCAAGGTAGCCAAGCACGGTAACCGGGCGATGAGCAGCCAGTGTGGCAGCGCTGATGTACTGGAGGCTTTAGGCGTCAAGATTGACCTTAGCGCCGAACAAGTGCAGAAGTGCCTGGGGGAAGTGGGAATAGGTTTTATGTTCGCTCCGACATTTCATCCAGCGATGAAGTATGCAGCTGCTCCACGACGCGAGATTGGTATCCGTACCGTATTTAATATCCTCGGCCCACTTACTAATCCGGCCGGTGTTAAGGCTCAAGTGCTGGGCGTAGCTGATGACTCACTGGTAGACAAGCTAGCCCTGGTATTGCAAAGTCTGGGCAGTCACCATGTGCTAGTAGCCCATGGTAAGGATGGTTTAGACGAAATCACGCTCACCGGGAAAACTCAGGTCTGTGAACTCAAAGATGACTATATTCAGAGCTATTCTATTACTCCCGAGGACTTTGGTTTTTCCAGAGCCAGCCTGGATAGCCTGAGGGGTGGCACTGCTGATGAAAATGCCACCCTGCTGCGTAGCATTCTAGCTGGTGCCCTGGGCCCTCAGCGAGATGTGGTGCTGATGAACGCCGCTGCTGCTCTGGTTGCTGGCGACAGGGCATCATCATTTGAACAGGGATTAGATTTGGCTCAAGAGGCAGTAGATAGCGGTCAGGCCCTAGCCAAGCTGGAACAACTAGTCAGGCTTAGCCAGGCATTGACCCAGGGAGTATAGATGATTCTAAGCCAGATAGTAAGAGATAACCTTGAGGAACTCGAGGCTAGAAAGCGTAGGTTTCCTTTAAAGGAAATACAAAAGTTGGCGCTGGAACAGCCTCCGCCTCTCGACTTTGTTTCCGCTCTGCGTGGCCAGCATATCCAGCTTATTGCCGAGGTCAAAAAAGCATCGCCATCAAGGGGTGTTATTTGCTCTGATTTCAACCCGGCGGAGATAGCTCAGACCTATGCCAGTAATATAGCTTCGGCTATATCAGTGCTAACCGAGGCCAGATACTTCCAAGGTAATCTCAGCCACCTGAGAGACATCAGAAAGGCATTGGGAAATGGAAGGCTACCCCTGCTCAGAAAGGACTTCATTCATGACCCCTATCAGGTATACGAATCTCGGGCTTACGGTGCTGATAGCTTGCTGCTCATTGTAGCTATCTTAACACCCGAGAAGTTGGAGGAATTACTTGGGCTAAGTCATGAGTTGGACATGAGTTGCATGGTAGAGGCACACAACGAAGATGAGCTTGAAATTGCCTTAAGGAGCCAGGCCAGAATCATCGGCATCAATAACCGCGACCTCAACACCTTTACTGTTGACCTTACTACCACACAGCGTCTGCGGCCGCTTATCCCCTCCAATAGAATAGTGGTCAGTGAAAGTGGCATAAAGAATCGCAGTGATATGGAAAAGATGGAAGAGTGGGGTGTTGATGCCGTTCTCATTGGAGAGGCCTTAATGTCTGCACCTGACATAGCAGCTAAGATGAAGGAGCTATTGTGACTAAGGTTAAGATTTGTGGGCTGTTTGAGATAGAGCATGCTCTAGCGGCTGCTAGGGCTGGGGCCGATTTCTTGGGGTTAGTCTTCGCACCAAGTAAGCGTCGAGTCTCTCCGGGAAAAGCACTATCGCTAGTGGAAGCAGTTCACAGTCTAAGACCGCGGCCAGCGGTGGTTGGCGTTTTTGCCAATTCTCCGGTTCAGGAAGTTAACCAAATTGCTGATTACTGCCAGCTTGATTTGGTTCAACTCAGCGGCGATGAGACCCAGGAATACTGTCAGCAAATCGAAAGACCAGTGATAAAAGTGATTCACGTATCTCGTAGGTTCTCAGCAGAGAAACTTCTTACCCATTTAGAAAACAACCAACGGGTATTAGGCTCTAGCTCTCCTATCTACCTCCTTGATACCCTTGTTAAGCATCAGCATGGGGGAACCGGTCAGTCATTTGCCTGGGAAATAGCTAGAGAAGTGACAGCGGAGTTCCCGGTGATTATTGCCGGCGGACTTCACCTCCAGAATGTAGGTCAGGTGATAACTAGCTTGAGGCCCTGGGGAGTTGATGTTTCCAGTGGAGTGGAAACTGATGGAGTCAAAGATGTTGAGAAAATCAGATGTTTTATCAAGGCAGTCAGGTCAATGCAGTAATGTGCTGGATTATCAACACCGAGGAGAAGTGAGTAAATGCTTGTGGTTATGAAAAACGAGGCTACAGAAGAGCAGGTGCGAAGAGTTATTCATGAAATAGAGAACCTGGGGTACCGTGGCATTCCAATTCCAGGTGCCGAGCGGACCGCTGTTTGCATTATTGGAAACAGGGGACCGATTGAAGATTCGCGGCTGCTCGCCTTGGATGGCGTAAAAGAGGCCATCCGTGTAACCAAACCATACAAACTTGTCAGCAGGGAGACACATCCACGGCCTACGATTATAGCCATTGGTGATGTCAAAATCGGAGGGGAGGAACCGGTAATAATGGCTGGCCCCTGTGCTGTGGAAAGTGAAGACCAGGCACTCACTATCGCTCACCATGTAAAACAGTATGGTGCCCAGGTCTTTCGCGGAGGTGCATTCAAACCCAGAACCTCACCCTATAGCTTTCAGGGATTGGGGGAGAAAGCACTGAGGATACTGGAAAAAGTTCGTAAGGAAACAGGTTTGTTAATTGTGACAGAGGCCACTGACCATACAAATATTGAGGTTGTCGAACAATATGCCGACATCGTTCAGATAGGAGCGAGGAATATGCAGAATTATTCTCTGCTACGCCGGGCCGGTCATGCCTCAAAGCCAATCCTGTTGAAGCGAGGTCTTGCAGCTACAATCGATGAGCTGCTGATGTCGGCTGAATACATTATGTCTGAAGGGAACGCTCAGATCATCTTATGCGAACGCGGAATACGCACCTTTTCTGATAATACACGGAACACTCTAGACATAAGTGCTATACTTTCAATTAAAGAAGTCAGCCACCTTCCTATCGTGGTCGACCCCAGCCATGCCAGCGGCCGAAGGGAATATGTTATTCCTCTGTCAAGGGCAGCAATCGCGGTAGGAGCTAATGGCATCATGGTCGAAGTACACCATGACCCTCCACATGCCCTTTCTGATGGGATACAGTCCCTGTATCCGGAACAATTTGCTGAATTGATGAAAGAGATTAAGAGAATAAAAGAGACATCATATTAAGATGGCAAAGAACCTGCTGGCATCAGATGATGCCCTCTATGCGGTTGATGCCTGTCACTCGTGGAGAATAATTTAAGATTTGATTCAGGCAGAGGGAGGTATGTATTGCTACCTGATAAAAGAGGATACTTCGGAAGCTACGGAGGACGGTTTGTACCTGAGACACTAGTACCTGCTCTGAATGAGCTGACAGCAGCCTACAAAGAGGCAAAGGCTGACGCTGCTTTCTGGTCTGAGTTTGAGTCACTATCTCGTGATTATTCAGGAAGACCAACACCCCTCTACTTCGCCGAGAAGCTGACCGAGCACTGCGGTGGTGCCCAGCTCTTCCTGAAAAGAGAAGACTTGGCCCATACCGGAGCTCACAAGATTAACAATGCTCTAGGGCAGGGTCTTCTTGCTTGCCGAATGGGAAAGCAGAGAATTATTGCCGAGACTGGTGCTGGACAGCATGGGGTAGCCACTGCTGCCGTATGCGCCATGCTGGGATTTGAGTGCATTATTTACATGGGCGAGGAGGACATGCGTCGCCAATCGCTTAATGTCTTCCGCATGAAGCTAATGGGGGCGGAGGTAAAGCCAGTAGCTAGCGGTAGCAAAACACTGAAGGATGCCATCAACGAAGCGATAAGGGACTGGGTAACCAATGTCACAAATACCCACTACCTTCTTGGCTCAGCAGTTGGTCCCTATCCCTATCCCCCAATGGTGCGTGACTTTCAATCGGTAATCGGTAAGGAAACGAGACGGCAGATTCTGGACAAGCTGAATTGCCTACCTGACTATATCATCGCCTGCGTCGGTGGTGGGAGCAATGCCATTGGTATTTTCTATCCCTTTCTGGATGACAAGGATGTCAAGCTTATAGGGGTGGAGGCAGCTGGGAGAGGAATTAACACCGGAAAGCATGCTGCTTCACTGGCAGCAGGAAGAGTAGGAGTGCTTCATGGAACAAAATCCTATGTTCTCCAGGATAGTCATGGACAGATTATGGAGACGCACAGCATCTCAGCTGGGCTAGATTACCCCGGTGTTGGTCCTGAGCACAGCTACCTCAAGGACACCGGTCGTGCCACCTATATGGCAGTAAGTGATGAGGAAGCGCTTGAGGGCTTTCAACTGCTATGTAAGACTGAAGGCATTACCCCAGCCCTTGAGCCATCTCATGCTATAGCCTATGCTGCCAGGCTAGCAAGCTCGTTAAACAAGGAGCAAATTGTCATTATTAACCTGAGCGGTCGTGGTGATAAAGACATGGATATCGTAGCCCAGGCGCTGGGAGTGAAGCCTTGAGCCGCATCGCCTCTGTCTTTAGCAAGCCAGGTCACAAGGCTCTTATACCTTATATTACTGTGGGTTATCCTACTATTGAGGCTACCCTGAAAGTAGTTCCCCTTCTCGCTCAAAACGGCGCTGATATAGTAGAGCTGGGAATACCCTTCTCCGACCCTCTGGCTGATGGTGCCACCATTCAGAAGGCAAGCTTCTGTGCCCTACAGAATGGGGTTACCCCCGAACTCTGCCTTGAGGTAGCCAGACAAATGAGTAGTAAGGTCAATATACCACTGGTATTTATGACCTACTTCAATCCAGTCTTTAACTATGGCATTAAGGAATTCTGCAGCGCCTGCACTCGGTCAGGTATTGATGGCTTAATCATCCCTGACTTACCCCCGGAGGAAGGCGGAGAGCTTGAGTCTATCACTCGAGAGCATAATCTCAACCTCATTTACCTGCTGGCTCCGACCAGCACCAAAGAGCGCATCAGACTGGTGGCTGAAAGGTCTCAGGGGTTTATCTACCTGGTCTCAGTAACCGGAGTTACCGGGGTTAAGGAAAAACTGCCGGCAAATTTGGAGGAATTTGCTGCTAGGGTGAGGATGGTAGCCACTCAACCACTCTGTGTCGGCTTTGGAATATCCACCCC
This sequence comes from Dehalococcoidia bacterium, assembly GCA_007280145.1. GTDB lineage: Bacteria > Chloroflexota > Dehalococcoidia > GIF9 > UBA5629 > QYPU01. The sequence goes on from QYPU01000073.1 coordinate 9,012, forward strand.
GGAACAGGCAAGGCGAGTAGCCAGGGTAAGCGACGGGGTGATTGTTGGCAGCCAGATAATTCAGCTTATGGAGGCTGATAACAGCTTGCTGTTAGTTGACAATTTCATAAAAGAACTAAGGCATGCTCTTGATGAATGAGTTGCCCAACGAAGAGAAGTCATAAAGGTAATCGGGCTAATTGATGGGGTATGCGGGGACTCTGCTGTCAGGGGGGGGAAACTGGTGTGCTGGGGATTCTACCTCTCTCATGCGGCTAGCCTAGCGGTAGTCTGCAATGTGTATGGGTCACAATAGCCTGAAATGTGCAATCTGTTACGAATTTAGTCTTTGATACTGAAGGTGAGGCAAAAGGTTCCGTCTATTGTACGCTTTGGCCCACCAAGAGGCAATTCTATTACCCTACATTTGTTTATTAAAGCCTAGTGACTTTTCTCACCCGGATATAATACCGCTTCCGAATGTGTAGCTTAAACAGCAGCAGAGTAACGTTGGCGTTCTCCCTCAGTTTGAGCCTATCGTGGCAAGGCGACATTGACAACTAGTGATTGGGCCAAGCACCACAGACAAGACTACCCTGACTTATTGCCAACGGCAAACACGGTCATAGCTTCAGATTGCACGATTGTACACAGGGTACAATCCGCAACAAGAGGGTTGGGTATCTTTCATGAAAGATACCCAACCCTCTTAAAACCCTATGCCCCCAGCTTTAGCTTTTTCCTATCCTGAACATCTTGGTCCCGCACACGGGGCACACACCCTGAGTCGCTGGTCTACCATTCTTCATG
>QYPU01000091.1 GCA_007280145.1 Dehalococcoidia bacterium
GACACCTCCTTTCGAGATGCCTTTTCTTTACCACTTTTTTCGGAAAGAGGACATTTCTATCGAGTTCTCTAGAGGACATTATCAAAGAGTTTCAACACATGGTAAGACTCGGAGTACTCCTACAATAAGAGGGCAGACAATAAATGCCAGCCCACACGCTCGAATGTTCTGAAGGGCTGATCTGGTTCAGACAGATGGGTGACGCTTACATGGTGTCACTATTAACAGAATGAGGAGCATATAGTGTGCGGGGCTTCAGCCTCGTTCGCCGCCACCCCCGGGTACATTGGAGCATCAGCTCCAATAACGCCTGGAGCAGATGCTCCAGGCTACCCTTTCTATTTAGGTAAGAGCCACCAGGAGCGGCAGACAGGCAGGGCTAAAGCCCTGCACTACATTGCTTTTAAGGTCACTCGTGGGTGAGTAACTCGCACGGGAACTTGGTAAGACTCGGGTTACTCCTACAATAAGAGGTCAGATAATAAATACCAGCCTACACACTCGAATGTTCTGAAGGGCTAGAAGTCAGCTTAACAATACCTTATAATAGACAATAATGAGCAATCTTTGGCTAACCTTATCTTTCTTGCTCGGCATCATCATAGGCAGCTTTCTCAATGTGGTCGCCGATCGGCTACCAACAGACAAATCGATTATATCACCACCATCTCATTGCCCGGCATGCCAGCACAGGCTTTCAATTAAAGACCTGGTTCCAATATTCAGCTACCTCTGGCTGAAAGGGCACTGCCGTTACTGTGGTGCGACCATTCCTATGCGTTCGCCGATGGTGGAACTGGGCACGGGAATTTTATTTGCCTTCTTATACTGGCATTACGGGCTTGGCGGGGAACTTGTGATAGCTGCTTTCTATTGCTGTTTATTTGTTGTCCTTTTAATTACTGACTTGGAACATACTGTTCTGCCCAACAAAATAGTTTATCCGGGGATAGGCGTTGCCTTGATTGTAGCTACTCTGGGCTCTATATTTGGCTTTGAGCCAAGTGTCGTCGCCAATTCAGGCTTTGAGCTATGGATTGTTGATGCAGCTATCGGCGGGGGTATTGGCTTCGGGTTTTTGCTTATCGTGGCGCTAATTTCCCGAGGTGGCATGGGCTGGGGGGATGTTAAGCTGGCAGGGTTGATAGGGTTAGTTACTGGCTTCCCACTGGTTTTCATAGCCATGTTTTTAGCCATAGTTAGCGGTGGCCTGGTAGCCACAGTTTTGCTACTGTTTAAATTGAAAGGCCGGAAGGACATCATACCCTTTGGCCCTTTCCTGTGCTTAGCCGCTATGGCAACGTTATTCTGGGGGAATGACTTGCTTAGCTGGCTAGCTTTTTCTTGAACCCATATCTCCTAAGAAATACTATCCCTGCATGTAGTACGAGGAGCATAAGCGACGAAGCAATCTCGGTCGGGAGGGTGAGAGGAAGACAAAGCATTTCCCTCGCCGCAACCCCACCGACATTGCCGCGGCACTCCCGTGCCTCGCAAAGACATTGTTTGGTGGTTTGGATACATGCCTTTTAAGGTCACCCGGGTGTAGCAAACGAGCAGGGCTAAAGCCCTGCGCTACATTGCCCTGCGCTACATTGACTCGCACGAGAATGTGCCACGAATCATATGGACGAGTACAAGGGCTGGACAGCGGGTAGATGATATGCTAGAATGAGACCGCTAAGTCAGGCCAGAAAGGAGCGAGATGATTTCGGAAGGGGGACAGAAAGTGGTCTGAAGCTAAAAGGACAGCACCTGAAATAGGGATTGTCCGCCTGTCATTTCCTCTGCAGATGGACAGCAGTTCAGCCATGTCACCCGCAGTAAAGCAATAATTTGATTCAGTAGTTCCCCCCCTTTCAAACTCCTCTCGAATCCCACTAACAACCTCTCCCTAAGCTGCCCCACCCATATACTGACAATCCAGCCTCGAATTTTGACGCTGCGGATAGTAAGAACCTCCAGCGCTGTTCGTGTTTCAGGTAAAGTAGGTAAAAGAAGTATGGTAACTATAAGCAATCGAGCCGACATCGAAGTTGATAGCCAGCAGGTATTGAAGAGTATCGGATACGCTACTCATCGCAAGCCGCCGGCTCGTATTGCGTCTTTAATCAATGAGTATGTAGAAAATGCTCACCAGCTTATTGAGCCATCGTATTCATACACCATCAGGAATGTCGAACGGGTTCGGCGCTCCAGCGTTTTTATTGAGGGCTCAATCGTATTTAGAAGTGAGGCTATCGCCCGGCTGCTGGAGCAATGTGGAAGGATTACAGTGTTTGTGGTAACAATAGGCAATCACTTAGAGGAAACAGCCCTCCGACTGGCTGAAGATGGGCTTGTGCTTCAATCAGCTGCATTGGATGCAGTAGGCTCAAGCGCTGTTGAGAAGGTAGCCGAGTTTGTGCAAAACAGGATAGAAGAAATAGCCCATGAACAGGGGCTTGGCACGAGTCGGCGCTTCAGTCCCGGCTACTGCGACTGGGCTTTAAGACAGCAGAAAGTGGTCTTCCGGGCTTTAAATGGCGATTCTCTGGGAGTTCGCTTAACCAAAGAGTGTCTGATGCTCCCCCGCAAGTCGATATCGGGCATTATCGGTATTGGCCCCTACGACGTGGAGAATTACAATCCATGCGAAACCTGCGGCGAACGCAATTGCCCGGGGAGGAGGTAAAACCCAGCACATGATTCGAAAAGGATTGCCTGGAGGCAGCTTCAAACCACTCCCCGAAGAGTCTATACGCATGGTGCACCAGACTGCCATGCGGGTAATTGAAGAGGTGGGTTTTGAAGTGAATTCGGGGACGGCACTGGAGCTCTTCAAGGGAGCTGGAGCCAGAGTAGACCAGGAAAAGCGTCGGGTGTGCCTGTCTCAGAAAAAGGCTATGGAACTCATCGAGATGGCACCATCTGAGGTCAGGCTCTGCGGCCAAGATGAGAAAAACGACATCATCCTAGGTGGCAGCCGGGTATACACAGGAACCGGCGGAACAGCCCTCTATGTCTATCACCCGGACATTGGACAAAAGCAACTAGCCACCTTAGATGACTTGAAGCGCATTGCCAAACTGGTTGACGGGCTGGATAACATTCACCTCTTCCTGCTGCCCGTCTATCCCAGCGACCTGCCCTTCGAGCAGATAGATGTAAATCGCTTTTTTGCCGGGCTAGATAATACAACCAAGCACATCATGGGAGGTGTTTATACCCCCGACGGAGTGAAGCAGGTGATACGGATGGCAGAAATCATCGCAGGTTCTGCTGAAAGACTCCGCCAGCGCCCCCTCATTTCCATAATAGCCTGCACCATAAGCCCCCTGAAGATAGACAGTCAATATGGTGACGTACTGGTGAGCATCGCTAAAAGCGGCATACCTGTGGCATGCCCTGCCGAGCCACTGTGCGGAGCCACCTCACCAGTGACGCTAGCCGGGAATCTGGTAATTCAAACTGTGGATTCCCTGATAGGCGTAATACTTACCCAGATTGTCAATCCAGGGACACCGGTCATCTTTGGTTCCGTCGCCACCAACACCGACCTCAACAGCCTCAAGTACCTTGCAGGCTCTGTGGAGATGGGACTCCTTAATGCGGCCGGCGCCCAGATGGCTCAGTTCTACAAACTCCCCTTCTATGCCACTGGCGGCATGACCGACTCCAAAGTGCTAGATGCCCAGAGTGGCTATGAATCTGCTCTCACCAGCCTGCTCTGTGCTCTGGCAGGTGCCAATTTCATCCACGATGCTGCGGGACTCATGGAATTCGCACTAACCGTATGCTATGAGAAGTATGTTACAGACAACGAGATATTAGGGATGGTAATGAGAGCTGTTGAAGGTATAACAGTGAACGATGACACCCTAGCCTTTGACCTTATCAAGCAGGTGGGACCAGGAGGTAACTTCGTTGCCGCCAAGCACACCAGGCGCTTCATGAGGAGTGAGCACTACCAGCCTTCACTGAGCGACAGGGAGAGCCGGGATAACTGGGAAGCCCAAGGAAGTAAGACCACCTGGAGAAGGGCAGCAGAAATGGTGCCTCAGATTATAGCCGAACATAACTACAGCCTGCCTGCTGCCGCAAGGCAACAAGTACTCTCAGAAATAACAGGTATTGTGGACTGACATATGCTGGTAATCGGTGAAAACATCAACGCATCGAATAAGTCTGTTGCTGAAGCCATCGCCAACAGGGACAGGGAATTCCTGGAAGGATTAGCCAGAGCACAGGCCGAAGCTGGAGCTGACTTCATCGATGTGAACACCGGCGCTGGGCAGGGCTCGGTTGAGGATGAAATAGCATCCATGGAGTGGTTGGTAGAGATAATTCAGGCGGCCACAGACAAGCCGCTTGCTATTGACAGCGATGTTCCACACATTATAGAGGCTGCGCTACGCAAATACCGTGGGGAAAGGCTGATAATCAACTCTGTTACCGCCGAGCCAGAAAGACTAGCATCCATCGGGACGCTGGCAGCAGAACACCAAGCTTGGTTGGTAGCACTGGCCATGGGAGCTGAAGGAATACCAAAAAGCGTCGAACAGCGGCTGGCTGCCTGTGAACAGATAATGACTTACCTGAGCCGGTTGGGCATGGAGGCAGGACAGGTATTGTTTGACCCGCTGGTACTCCCCATCAGTGTAGATTCCAGCCAGGGGCTGGTTACATTAAAGACCATAGAGCAAATTAAGTCACGCTATCCAGCTGCCAGGACAGTAATGGGGCTGAGCAACATTTCTTACGGCCTACCCAACAGAAAGGTGATAAATCGTGCCTTCCTGGTGATGGCAGCTCATGCCGGCCTCGACGCAGCAATCCTTGACCCCCTCGATGCCAAGGCAATGAGCTTCGTCAAGGCAGCCGATATGCTTACGGGAAAAGACCCTTTTTGCAAAGGGTATATCAGGGCCTACAGGAAAGGCGCTATAGTAGACTAGGAAAAATGTAATGGTGTGGCAAGGCACATTAAATAGAAATATCCCGCCAGAGACTCGACAGACACCTCATTTCAGCAAGCGCCTAGCCTGCTTTAACCAGGTTGAGAGATTACTAAAGTCGGAGAATAAAAATGATAGATGATATACTTGAGCTAATTCGAGAAAACGTCGTCCAGGGGAGAATAACGCAGGAGGATGAAGGGATGGAGGAAGGCATGGAGGGCCAGCCTGGAGTAACTGAACTTACGGAGAAAGCTCTCGCTCTGGGCATAAATATCCACGACATAATCAATAAGGGGCTCACCGCGGGGATGGAGCTAGTAGGGCAAAAATTTGATGCCAAAGAGTACTTCATCCCGGACATGCTTGCCTCGGGGCAAGCGGTGGGGGCAGCCATGGAGATACTGGAACCTCACCTTGCCAAGAGCGGTATCAAGACCAAAGGCAAGATTGTCGTGGCCACAGTAAAAGGAGACCTCCACGACATCGGCAAGAACATAGTATCAATATTACTTCGAGGGGCAGGCTACAAGGTCATAGACATAGGAAATGACATCGACACTCAAACCATTGTGGACGCAATAAGAACTGAAAAGCCTCAATTCCTGGGGCTCTCAGCGCTGCTCACCAGCACCATGATGACTATGGCAAATACCATCCAGGCACTCGATAAAGCTGGGCTCAGAGACAAGGTAAAAGTTATCGTCGGTGGAGCGCCTGTCTCAGAGGAATTTGCTAAAAGTATAGGTGCTGATGGTTACGGTGCCGATGGGTTTGGTGCAGTACGGATAGTGAAATCCCTGGCCTCTGACGAGGACAAATAAGGAGGGATAAAGTGCCCAGAGAAGGAATTTTGGTTCACACTCCCTATGAAAGAATAACCAGCGAGCAAGTTCTGCAAATTCACCAGGCTTCTATACAGATATTGAATAACCCTGGCTTGATATCTTTTAACC
>QYPU01000084.1 GCA_007280145.1 Dehalococcoidia bacterium
GCACTGTAGAGCTCGCCGCTAAATTTCGTTAATTCAGTAGCTTCCTTTTCAAGGTTCTTAAAGAAGTCACTGGGTACCGAAACCACCATCTTTGAATCACTATGTTCACTATTCCATTGGGCAATCTTCTCCGGGGTATCATCTTGTGGGGGAACACCGCCGCTTCCGCACGGCATAAGTATATGAGAGGTTGTTGCAAAGGCTGATAACTTTTCGTAAGCCTCCTCCCATTTATCAAGATGTAGTCCAGCGCGATAGCCCAGGGGCATCCAGTGGCTTATGATTTTTGAACCATCGAGTCCCTCCCAAACAAACTCACTCACACGGTAACCAATACTTTCTGGCATCCCCCGCCGGAAGGCAAGCCACCTGTATCCAGACTTCTTATAAATCTGCGGCATTTGAGCATTAAGCCCAAATCCATCAGCGGCCCAGGCTACCGGTACATCTATGCCAAATTTTTCCTTGCAGTATCTTTTTCCAAAAAGGATTTCTCTGACCAGCACTTCGGCAGCCGGTATCATGGGGTCAGGCATTATATACTGCCCATCAACTATTTCAACCCTACCCGCTTTAATGGCCTCTTTAATGGCTGAAAAGAGAGGGAGATTCCTCTGCTCAATCATTTCCAAAAGGTAGGTTTGCTCCACCAGAAATTTGAACTCAGACTCCCTTGTCATCAAGACGGCATTTAATAGGATCATCTCGTTAATGCAATAATAGTCTTCTTTGGTAAAAGCCCAAACAACATCGTAGTGAGAATGTGGCACCAGATAAATCGTCTTCATTTTTTCCATCGTTCCCATTTTAGCACATTCCTCGCTAAAGACGATTTAGGTTATCCTCTCCTAGCCCCATTAGTAGAACACAACAGGACAAGTTACTGAGGTATAAATGAAACAAAAACCAATTTTGACAATCGAAGCTCATTATGGTATAAATAACTTATAGGGTCACATAGTACTAGCCGAACTTGGAGGTGTGCTATGAGGCGTCATGCAATGTTTGGAGTATGGCAGGTGGATAAGTGATGCCCTGCCATGCGGCAGGGCGGATGAAACTCGAACTTGACTCGTAGAGGAAGTTGGAGGCCGGTCTCATGAAGGAGAGGCCTGATGTGGTGAATACCACGAGTGAGTTGGGTTTGAGAGTGAGTTCCGGAGGAATAGAATAAAATGTAATAAGGGAGAGCACTTTTCAAAGTGCTCTCCCTTATTACTTTCTAATTCGAAATTTCTCCAGTACAGAAGCTCTTACCGCTTGGTATATTGAGGTGCTTTACGGGCGCGCTTAAGGCCGTACTTCTTGCGTTCTTTGACCCGAGCATCGCGAGTCAGTAAACCCTCTTGACGCAAAAGGGGCCTAAACTGCTCATTAGCCTTAGCTAATGCCCGGGCAATGCCGTGACGAATAGCCCCAGCCTGCCCATTGGTGCCACCACCCTTCACCTTCACCTCAACATTAAACTTGCCTACAGTATCAGTAGCCAAGAAGGGAAGTTCAATCATGCGGCGGTGCTCAAGGCAAGAGAAAACCTCCTGATAGGGTTTATCATTGACAGTAATCTCTCCTTTGCCTGAGAACAGCTTGACTTGAGCTATAGCACATTTACGCTTACCCGTGCCACGGTTATAGGTTTTAGTAGCCACTAGCTCCTACTCCCTTCCGCAGTTATTTTTGAACCAGCGACCTGGGCCTGGTGAGGATGGCTATCCCCGGCATAAACTTTCAGTTTCTTAAACATGGCTCTCCCCAACCGATTATGGGGTAACATTCCTTTCACTGCGTGCTCAATCACTCTGGTGGGATGAGTAGCAAGCATCTCTTCAAAAGTCACAGCTCTTAAACCCCCCGGGTATCCCGAATACCGATAATAAATCTTCTGCTTGGCTTTATTGCCAGTCACTCTAATCTTAGCCGCATTGAGCACAACGACATAGTCGCCGGTATCGAGATTGGGCACATATATTGGCTTATGCTTGCCCATAAGCAAGCTCGCTATCTGGGAGGCAAACCTACCCAAGGTTTTTCCCGAAGCATCAACAACATGCCACCGACGTTCAATATCTCTGGCTCTAGTTGAATAGGTCTTCATATTCCCATCTCCAGAGTACTGGGGTAATTAACTTTAGTAAGACACAGGCCATGAGCCGGAGCCGTTGGTCCGGCTAAACCCAGCATCTTTGCCTCCATAATCTGGCGAAACTCTTCAAGTCCCACTTTACCTAATCCTACCCTGATTAGCAAGCCCACAGTATTGCGTACCTGATGGGGCAGAAATGAATTGGCAACTACATGAAAGGTGACCAGCTTACCTTGCCTTGTCACCTCAGCTTCGTAGACATTGCGCACTGTGCTCCTTAGCTTACCCAAAGAGGTAGCGAAGGAGGCAAAATCGTGCTCACCTTTAAGAAAATGACACGCCTTATTCATAATTTCAATATTCAACTTATTAGCCACTAGATAAGCAAAACCTTTAACCAAAGGCGAGCGAGTTGGACTATTCCAAATGCAATAATCATACTCTCGACTCAAAGTATCACGTCTGACATTGAAGTCCGCACTCACCCTACAGGCGCCTTCGACTGCAACATCCTCTGGTAAATAGTGATTTAGTGCCCTCACAAAGGTCTCCGTGGGCAAGGCAGACTTGGTTCGAAAGCTAACTACCTGCCCTTTAGCATGCACCCCTGCGTCAGTCCGGCTGGCGGCTATTATGCGGCTACTTTCTCCGGTAAGCTTTTGTATAGCCTGCTCCAGCGCAGCCTGAACGGTTGGTAAGTCAGCTTGCCACTGAAAACCATAGTACTGGCTGCCGTCGTACTCCACAACCAGAACAATCTTGTTAAAACTGTTAAAGAACTTCACCAGCCACGGTGCTCGTTATTCCACCATCTCAAGCTGAGCCATAGGAGCCCTATCACCCATCCTGGACCCTAGTTTGACTATCCGTGTGTATCCTCCGGGACGCTCTGCATATCTAGGAGCAAGCTCATTGAATACCTTATCAACAAGCTTCTTGTCAGTAATAAAAGTCAAAGCCTGGCGCCGGGAGGAAAGATTGCCTTCTTTCCCCAAAGTAATTACCTTCTCTGCCAAACCCCGGGCCTCCTTGGCTTTAGCCTCAGTGGTAACAATCTTCTCGTATCTAATTAAGTCAGTCACCAAGTTACGATACAGTGCCCAGCGGTGGGCTGTAGGTCTACTCAGCTTCCGTCCCGCTATCTGATGTCTCATCCGTCATCTCCCCTTCGACATTTGTATTTCCTTCTATCCCCGAAGAAACCGAAGACGCTGATCGTCTCTTTTTCCTCTCCTCTTTCCCGTCCATCTCAGAGGTAAAAGGCAGGTCAAGGCCATTGAGAATCGCCTCCACCTCCTCTCTAGCTTTAGCTCCAAAGCCGGACATCGCACACAAACCTTCCATGCCTTTTTCCAGAATCTGGCCTAATGTAGTGACACCGCCTCTCCTCAAGCTGTTATAGGTATGTGTGGATAAAGTTAACTGGTCTATAGGCATGTTATATTGCTCTGAGGGAATTAACCGTTGCCATGTCAATTCCACTCCTTCCTCCGTCAGGGCTTTAGCCAGGTCTCGGAAACAGGAAAACTGCTCCATCAGAATAGCAGCGCTTTGACTAACCGCTTCTGTTGGAGATAAAGTGCCATCAGTCCAAACTTCCAAAACAAGCTTTTCTTGATTCCTTCCTTCCTCAAGCCCGCTGGGCTCAACCGAATAATTCACTCTACGCACAGGGGTGAAAATAGCATCTATCGGAAGTGCCCCAATGGGTAAACTATCGCTGGAGCCAGCCGGCACATAACCTCTGCCCAACTCCACATTAAACTCAACACTAAGCTTAGCTTCAGAGGAATCCAGGGTGGCCAAATGAAGTTCAGGATTAGCAACTTCGAAGTCTGCTGACGGCTTAATATCAGCAGCACACACTTCCCCTTCCCCCTCAACCTCTAAAGTCAACTTGCCAGGGTATTGGGAAAGAGGGCGAAGACGTATTGCCTTCGTATTTAACAAAAAGTCTATAGTATCCTCCTTAACGTAAGGAATCGTTGAAAATTCATGCTGAATCCCTTCAATCATAACCCAAGTTATTGCAGCACTAGGCAGGGAGCTAAAAAGCACCCGGCGCAAGCTATTGCCTAAGGTAACTCCAAAACCCCTCTCCAGAGGTTCAGCAACAAAATGACCATGAGTCTCAGTGCTTTCAATGCACTCTACTCTTGGTAATGCTAATCCAGCCAAGAAACCTCCCTAACGTGAATAATATTCAACGATAGCCTTTTCGTTAAACGTGACTTCAATATCACCACCGGCTGGCAGGGCAAGAACCCGACCCACCAATTTTTGCCTATCCATCTCCAACCAACCAGGAACAATTCTGCCCTCGATTTCTTCAACGAGAACTTTGTAATATTCAGTTTGAGTACTAGCCTCCCGCCAAGCGATAACATCCCCAGACTTCACCAAACAAGAAGGGATATCAGTCTTACGCCCATTCAAGAGAAAATGACCATGCTGCACTAGCTGCCTAGCTTGAGGACGAGAATTAGCAAAGCCTAAACGATAAACCACATTGTCTAAACGCCTCTCTAGCAAAACCAAAAGGTTCTCCCCCGCTATACCAGGAAGCCTTTTTGCCTCAGCGAAGAACCTGCGGAATTGCCGTTCCAAAACTCCATAGGTATAGCGAGCCTTCTGCTTCTCCAGCAATTGAAGTCCACGGTCAGACTTCTTCGGGCGCCGCCTAAAAGTGGAGCGGCGCTTAGTCGGAACGTTCTTCCGCTCCAAAGCACATTTAGAGGTAAAACACCTCTCCCCTTTGAGCATTAATTTGCTGTCAACACGACGGCATAAACGACAAACAGCCTGTGTATTCCGTGCCATTTCTATACGCGCCTTCTTTTACGAGGACGACAACCATTATGCGGAACAGGAGTTATATCCCTGATGCTGGTAACCAAAATCCCCGAAGCTTGAAGAGCTCGAATTGCTGCTTCACGACCACTACCAGGACCTTGAATATATACCTCAACCTGGCGCAAACCGTGTTCCTTAGCCCTTTGCGCCGCTCCCTGAGCCGCCAATTGAGCCGCATATGGGGTACCTTTCCGAGACCCTTTGAAGCCAGCTGTACCAGAACTCCCCCAAGTGAGAACATTACCTTTAAGGTCAGTCAAAGTAATAATAGTATTATTAAAGGTAGATTGAATATAAGCTCTGCCTTCGGGAACTAGCTTACGCTCTCGCCTTCTTACTCTGGTTTTCCTTTTTTGAGGCATATCCCTTTCACTACTCCTTTACTTCTTAGTCGCACCACGCCTTTGTCCACGCCCAGCTACCGTCTTGCGAAGGCCACGCTTAGTTCGAGCATTAGTCCGCGTCCGTTGTCCTCGGGCTGGCAGATTACGACGATGCCTGGTACCTCGATAGCTGCCGATTTCAACAAGCCTTTTGATATTAAGATTAACTTCTCTTCGAAGCTCACCTTCTACCCTGTGCTCCTTGTCGATAACCCCGCGAATACGGCTGATCTCCTCATCACCAAGATCATTTACTTTAACATCAGGATTAACGCCGCTTGAAAATAAAATCTTGCGACTCAGGGTAGGCCCGATACCATAAATATACTGCAAAGAAACCCAAACTTTTTTATCTCTAGGAATATCAACACCAGCAATACGTGCCATCTCTCAATTTACTCCAACAATTATCCTTGCCGCTGCTTATGCTTAGGGTTCTCGCAAATAACCCGAACTACCCCATGGCGCCTGATAATCTTGCATTTATTGCAACGACGTTTAACAGAAGCTTGTACTTTCATTCTCAACTACCTTAAATTTGGAAAAATCCGCTTAATAATAAACTATTGCCACCGGAGATGTCAAAATGCAATCTGCTCAATAGCTACTTGAACCGATAAGTAATCCTCCCCCGGCTCAAATCATAGGGTGAAAGCTCTACCAATACTCTATCAGCGGGCAGAATCCTAATGTAATGCCGCCTCATCTTACCCGAAATATGAGCCAAGACCTTGTGCCCATTAGCTAACTCTACGCGGAATGTAGCATTAGGTAACGTTTCAATCACCTTACCTTCAACTTCTATTGTCTCTTGCTTAGGCATACTCTTCTACAACAGGGTTAGTACTCAAGTCCACCAGCGAAGACCCTACAACCATCGTTTGACCTTCACCTATTTAGGCTTGAGTACACCGATTATTTCCTCAGCTACCCTTTCTATTCCCAGCCCACCATCCACCCTAATAAGCTTGCCCTCTGCCTCGTAATAGTCTAAGAGAGGCGTAGTCTGGGCAAAATAAACCTTTAGCCGCTCCTTCACCGTCTCTACAGTATCATCCGAGCGCTGGTATAGCTCGCCGCCACATTTATCGCATTCGCCAGGAGTCCTTGGCGGCGAAGTTATTTCATGATAAGGTACCTGACATTGGCGGCATATCCAGCGTCCGCTAAGACGTTTCAACAGTTCTTCTTCCGCCACCTCGATGTACATTGCTTTATCTATAGCCTTGCCTTGATTGGCCAGAGCCTTGTCAAGCGCCTTAGCCTGGCCCAAAGTTCGAGGAAAGCCATCAAAAACACACCCTTCCCTGCAATCAGGCTCACTCAGCCGCTCCGAAACCACCTGAATTGTTACTTCATCAGGAACCAACATGCCCTTGTCCATGTAAGCTTTGACTGACTGTCCAAGCTTGGTTCCTTTCTCCACTGCCTGCCGGAATAAGTCACCAGAAGCTATATGGGTTAGCCCCAGATGCTGAGAAATAAACGACGCCTGAGTTCCCTTACCTGCTCCTGGAGCACCAAGCAAAACCAAAAACATCCGTTTCACCTCCTTACTTCAAGAAACCTTCGTAGCGACGCATTGTTAACTGTGCTTCTATTTGTTTCATAGTATCTAAAGCCACACCAACAATAATAAGCATCCCCATACTAGATAAAGTCAGCACTGAGACACTGGTTATCGTCCGAGCAAAAAAGGGCATAACTGCCACCAAAGCTAAGAAAAGTGCTCCTCCCCAGGTAATATGGCTGATAACCTTATTAAGGTAATCAGTCGTGGGCTTCCCAGGACGGACGCCGGGGATAAAACCCCCCTGGCGCTGTAAGGTTCTCGCTAAATCCATCTGCTCAAATATCACCATAGTATAGAAAAAGGCAAAGGCAACTACCATCAAGAAATAAAACCCCCAATAAAATAAACCTACGGGCAGAGCCGCACCAGGGTTGAACCAGTTCATAAGTGTGTTAGCAAAATTTGGATCCATGCCCTCCGGGCTAGCAAAATAGCTAGCTATTGTTCCCGGGAAAATCATCAATGACATAGCAAAGATAAGAGGTATCATTCCAGCAGTGTTCACTCGAAGCGGGATATGCGTTGAACCTGACTGGCGATACATGCGACTGCCGCGAAAGGCAGTCCGTGCATATTGGACCGGAATGCGGCGATGACCTTCGGTGAATATGACTATAAGTACCACAGTAGCCAAGGCCAAAATGGTAAAGGCAATCAGGCCGACCATATCTTGCTTGGCTATAAGGCCACGACCAATCATTTCTGGCATACTAGCCACAATACCAGCAAAAATTATTATCGACACACCATTGCCAATACCTCGCTCAGTAATCAGCTCACCAATCCACACAAGAAACATGGTGCCGGCTGTCAGCGACAGAATCATAGCGAACGTAGGTAGTGCCTCGGCATACTCAATGATGCCCTGGCTGCGCATCAGTGACAACTGAGCATAACCCTGAAGAGCCGCCAATGGTACAGTTAGCCAGTGGGTAAATTGGTTAATTCTACGCCTGCCAGCTTCCCCCTCTTGAGATAAAGCTCGAAGACGAGGAATAACCGGAACTAATAACTGCATAATAATGGAAGCAGTTATGTAAGGATAAACTCCCATAGCCACCACACTGAAGTTCTTCATAGCCCCACCGCTAAACAGGTCAAGCATGCCTAAAAGTTGATTTCGTTCAAAAAGTTCACGTAACGCCTCAAGGTCTACTCCGGGTAAAGGCACGTGAGCGATAAAACGAAAAACTACCAGCATGCCTAAAGTGAAAAGGAGTCTCCGCCTCAGGTCTGGCAGCGAAAAGGCATCCACCAATGCCTGAATAAGACGTGGTCTAGCTTCCCTCTGTTGCACTCTAAATCGCCTCCACTCTTCCCCCAACAGCTACAATTTTCCTTTCAGCAGCAGCGGAAAACTTATCAACCCTTACCACAAGAGGACGGTCAATCTCGCCATCGCCCAAGACCTTGACTGGCCGCTTAAGGGATTTAACCAACCTAGCTTTAAGTAACTCCTGCGGAGTAACCTCAGTATTAGGAGCGAACACTTTAAGTTTGCCTACATTAACAACATTATATTCAATTCGAAAAATGTTAACGAACCCTCGCTTCCGAGGTAAACGCTTGATAAGGGGCAGCTGCCCTCCCTCAAAACCAAGGCGAACTCCGCCCCCAGAACGTGATTTCTGCCCCTTACAGCCTCGCCCTGAATAAGTACCATGCCCACTGCCATCGCCGCGCCCAACGCGCTTTCTCCGATGCTTAGCACCTATAGGGGGCTTCAATTTACTCTGGTCCATCACCAATCACTTCCGCTTTAACCAAATGACTAACCTTGGCTATCATACCTCGAATGCAGGGGGAATCTTCATGTTCCACTGTGTCATAAAGCCGATGAACCCCCAAAGCTCTCAAGGTTCGCTTTTGCTCCTTAGCATAGCCGATATCGCTCTTTATCCAAGTAACGCGCAACTTAGCCACTTGTCTCGATCTCCTCAACTTCAAGCCCAGCTTTCCGCCTAGCTACAACCTCTTCCGGGTCCCTCAGGCTTGCTAAAGCCAATATAGTTGCTCTAACCACATTAACTGAATTAGGGCTACCCAAAGACTTGGTAAAGACATCCTTTATGCCCGCAGCTTCCAGCACCGCCCGAACACTGTTACTAGCAATCACACCAGTTCCAGGCCGCGCTGGCTTAAGCAGGACCTTCGCCGCTCCAAACTTAGCCAATACCTCATGGGGAATAGTAGTGCCTGCAGTGGAGATTCTGATCAGTTCCTTCCGAGCTGTAACGCCAGCTTTGCGAATTGCTTCCGGCACCTCCCTGGCTTTACCCACTCCAGCCCCTACACATTCATTACCGTCGCCAACCACCACTAGAGCCCTAAAATGAAGACGCTTACCGCCTTTAACAACCTTGGCTACTCGATTAAGCGATACTAGCTTCTCACTCAGGTCTAGCTCACTGGCATCAATTTTGGCTCTCTCTCCAATTACCTTGGTAATCGCTTTCATTTAACAAACCTCAAAATTCTAGCCCGGCTTCCCGGGCAGCCTCAGCCAAAGCTTTCACCCTCCCGTGATATTTATAACCGCCCCTATCAAAAACCACTTGGCTAATCCCCTTATTCAACGCACGCTGGGCTAAAAGAGCACCTATTAACCCAGCACCTTCTGTCTTGGTCTTCCCCCTCATCTTGTCTCTCATTTCTGGATCCAAAGTACTGGCTGAAGCCAGAGTATGCCCAACAGAATCATCTATAACCTGAGCATAAATACACTTCAAGCTCCGAAAAACACAAAGCCTCGGCCTCGTCATCGTGCCAGTTACTTTAGCCCTAATTCGAGCGTGTCGCCGCTCTCGAGCTAGCCTTGTATCTTTTCTAGCCATTAATATCTATCATCCTCTTGGTGCTATCCTGCCTGCTTTACCAGGTTTGAGACGAAGCCTCTCCCCAGCATACAGGATACCCTTACCTTTATAAGAGTCGGGAGGGCGAATAGCCCGAATTCGGGCTGCTGTCTCACCCACAACCTCCTTATCAATGCCAATAACGCGGATACGGTTCGTCCCCTCCACCACAATATCCACACCAGATGGTGGGGAAAAGTCTACCGGATGAGAAAATCCAACCTGTAGCATCAATCCATTGTCGACTTTTTGGGCCCTGTAGCCAACGCCTCTAATCTCCAGAGTCTTTTCAAAACCCTTGGTAACCCCCTCAACCATGTTGGCCAGGAGACTTCGAGTTAATCCATGCAAAGCACGATGGACTCTGTTATTACTAGGTCGTGCCACTATCAGGTTCTCATCCTTCAATGTGATAGAAATATCTGGATGAAATGAGCGAGACAACTTACCTTTACTACCCTCAACAACCACTTCGTTGCCCTCAATATTGACCTTGACGCCTTGAGGTACCGGTATAGGGAGTAATCCTA
>QYPU01000083.1 GCA_007280145.1 Dehalococcoidia bacterium
GCCACAAACATATTGACCCTGTTCACCGCTAATTCCCGGGAAGAGATAACTAAGAACTCTTTCACCCTCACGGTAAGCATCCACGGGATTCTGCCTTACCCCGTTTAAATAAACAGACATCAAGTTTCTATAGCTTAGTTGTGCTGCCTTAGGTAAACCACCGGTGCCTGAAGTATGTATGAAAAGAGCTATGTCATCTGGCTTTCCTTTGTCTATTTCTTCGTCAAAAAGAGTCGTATGGTCCACTTCATAATCTCTTCCAAGAGCCAGTAAGTCTTCAAAGCTCATCAACCATCCATCTTCATAAGCCCACATCCCCTTAGGATCCCAATAGATTACTTTCTGAACTTTAGAAACTTCAGCCTTGATTTCCAGCATCTTGTCCACTTGCTCTTGGTCGTCAACAAATACGAATTTGGCATCACAGAAATCTACGAGGTACTTCACTTCTGCTGGTGTGCAATCAGCAATTATCCCTACAATAATAGCACCAGCACTCTGGGTACCAAATTCAGCGATATACCACTCCGGGTCATTTGTGCCAAGAATGCAAACCTTATCCCCGCGCTCCAAGCCTAAACACTTTAAACCCAGAAAAACATTTTTCACCTTAGAATACAGCTCTTCCCATGCATAAGTTTGCCATATGCCAAGGTTCTTCTTCATTAGAGCCACCTTTTGCTTCCGTCTGTTGTAATTCAACCTGACAAGCTTTGGATGGGTCATTTGTTCCAGTTCTTCAAACGAACCAATCACCTGGTAAACCCTCCTATCGATTTCTCAATCAAGGTGTTAATTAAGCTCGCCCCCCTAGATAAACTTTGATAACCTCAGGATTAACTCCTATCTGTTGAGGAGTGCCCTCAGCAACCTTCCTCCCAAAATCAAGCACAATTATCCTGTCCGATATGTCCATTATCACTCCCATATCGTGTTCCACAATAACTATTGGTATTCCTGTCGTTTCTTCAATATCAATGATAAAGCGAGCCATATCCTCTTTTTCCTCTATGTTCATGCCGGACATAGGCTCATCAAGCAAAAGCACCTTCGGCTCCAGTGCCAGGGCTTTTCCTAATTCCACCCGCTTACGAAGCCCGTAGGCAATATTGGACACCATCTGTTTCCTTATATGTTCAATCTCCAAGAAATCTATGATTTCTTCTACCCTTCCACGATGCTCAATTTCTTGCTGATGTGCCCTTCCTATGTATAGCCCGCCAGCCAAGAACCCATATTTCATAAAATTATGGCGGCCTACCATCAAGTTATCTAACACTGTCAGCCCAGGATACAATCCTATATTTTGAAAAGTTCTGGCAATACCTAGTCTAGTAATTCTATGAGTAGGCAAGCCAGTGATGTTACTTCCATCAAAAACGATGCTGCCACTCTTAGGTCTATAATACCCGGTTATACAGTTAATAGTACAAGTCTTACCAGCGCCATTCGGCCCGATAATAGCCAGAATCTCCCCTGCTCTAACGTCAAAACTAACATCGTCCAGGGCTTTAACACCGCCGAAATCAAGTTTTATGCCATCACATTGCAGTAAGGTTCCGTTGGTGCTCATCTGGCTAACCCCTGGTTATTACAATGAACTATCTGCATGTGCCTTACCGGCCCCTTTTGGCCTTCCGTGCAACCCGCGTTTGTGGCGCTTGATGGTTGGGAGTCAACAAATCTTTCTTGCCTGTAGCCCTTCCCTTTGCATACCGGGAGTGCTGTGAAGTAGGTTTTCTCTTTGTAGCTCCAGCATCAACGCCCGCAGATTCGAAACTCGAAATTCTCTTTGTTGCGGCGTTTGCCCACTCCAGAGTAAATTCGTAATGCTGTATAATGGAGTCAACAACCAGACTCCAATAGAGCCTGTCCAGCGAGGTGGCAGATTCGCTGAGGCCCCTTTCAACTGCTACACTGGCCTCAGTCCTATAGTATTCGAGTTGCTCTCTTGCCTGGTCTACATATGCCTCGATGTCGGCTATGATATCCTCCTTATCGGTACGGCTGCCGAACCACAATTGTGTTAGAAGCGGATTTCGGTCGGGAACCAGGACCACTGGCTCTCTCAGCCACCGCTTCAACTCATTACGTCCCGCCCGTGTGATCTGAAACACGTTTCGGTAGGGCAACTTCTCCTGGTCCACCCTCTCAAAGGTGACAAGACCTTCGTCGGCCATCTTGCTCAACTTGCGGTAGATCAGGCTCAGCGAGGGCTGAATAGGCTCAAAGAACATTTTGCCGAGTTCATAACCGGTCCTGGGCTCGTAGCTGAGAAATCCCAATAAGCCATGCTTCAAAGACATGTCATCCTACCTCCATGCGTAGATAACCGCCTTCTGAAAAAGGCTGATACATAATCTTTAAGGACAGCAACGTTGTATCACGTGCTACTTTCGCGACCAGCATGTTCTGTGTCAACGCAACCATGCGAAATATTCCTCCAGCTTTGTTGTGCTTTTATGCACATAAGCCGATCTGGCAACAGACTTCGTTTGTAACTAGCTACAGGCCCAGCTGCCGCGCCACCAGTTCCCGTTGAAAACTGGCATCCCCCAGGGTGACCTCTGCGGCTTTGGCCCGCCTGAAATACAAAGGCATATCATGGTCTTCTATAAAACCGACCCCGCCAAAAATCTGCTCCCCTAAGGCGGTGACTCGTCTATAAGCGTTACTTGTCCAGGCCTTGGCCATTGCTATGTTTATGGCGCAAGGGAGACCCTCACTCAGTCTCCATGCCGCTTCGTAGGTCAGGAATCTGCTACTGTCGACATCCACCACCATATTGCCGATGTAGTAGTGCATGACCTGGAAGCTACCCAGAGGAAGCCCAAATACAATCCTCTCCTTCAGGTAGTCGGCAGACATTTGGACAGTCTGTTGAGCGCCCCCGACCATCTCAGCACACTTTGCAACTGTTGCCTGCTGCAGGGTCTTCTCCACTGCGGACCAAGCTTGATCTAACTTGCAGACGATGTTCTTCTTTGGCACCCTTACTTTGTCAAAAACAACCTCGCACAGCTTATCCCCTGCGATGGTCTTTAGCACAGTGCAACTGATCCCCGGGCTCTTTCCGTCCACCAGGAATGCGGTAATCCCCTCCTCTGGCGCTGTTCCCTTTTTGGTTCTGGCAATGCATATGATGTAGTTAGCTATATGAGCATCGGGAACAAAGAGTTTGGTACCGCTAATAACATAGTCACCGTTATCACTTATGGCCTCAACCTCCACTGAAGCAGCATCATAACCGGCACTTGGTTCGGTTAAGGCCAGGGTGAGAATAAGTTCACCGTTAGCCACTTTGGTCAGCAAACTTGTCTTCTGTTCCTCACTCCCGGCATTCAGGACAAAAAGACCACCTAGAATAACTGCAGAAAAGAAAGGCCCAGGCAGACAAGCACGGCCCATCTCTTCCTGAAGAACCGCCAGGTCCAGGAAGCTTCCCCCCAGACCCCCATACTTCTCTGGGAATATCAATCCCAGCCATCCCAAGTCTGCCATCTTACGCCACAACTCTGGAGGATAACCCCTCTCATCCCCCACCATCTGCCTGACCAAGCTCTTGGGACATTCCTTTTCCAGGAAATCCCGTGCCGTTGTCTTCAGCATTTCCTGTTCTTCACTCAGGTTGAAATCCATAACTGCCTCCCTCGTTTTTGAATAGTAACCTTGGTCTTGTGTCTCTGTTTTGGACTACGCCTCCTCAGTGTAGTCGGGGCAATCCCATGCCGCGTGAGGCGATGATAGTCCTCATAAGCTCATGAGAGCCACCACCATAGCTCAGGTGAATGGCGAACCGGTAGAGGTGCTCTATGATTCCCTTCAAAGGTGCCCACTTGGAACCAGGTTCGAGTTGGGCATAAAGCCCCAAGATCTCCATGCCTGTCTTGGCAACACGCTGGTCCAGTTCATGGCCAAATATCTTCAGGACCGCTGCCTCGACGTTGGGGACGATTCCTTGGCTCTCAAGCCACGCTGTTCGCCAACCGAGCAACCGCTTTATGTTGACCTCGATCCAGAGCTGAGCCAAACCCTGTCGCACAAACGGGTCTTCAGCCAATGGCCGCCCTTTGTGCTTTGTCTCCTTGGTGTATTCTATTAATCCCTCCACAATTCTCTCGGAGTTTACAATATTGACCACCAGTGACCTCTCAAAGTCCAGGGCCTCGGCTATATAGTACCAACCCTGGTTTTCCTCGCCTACCCGATTCTTTGCAGGAACCCGCACATTATCATAGAAGACCTCAGTAGTTAGCTCATCAGCTATTGTCTTGAGAGGCCTTATGGTGATGCCTGGGCTTTTCAGGTCTACCATGAATAGTGATATCCCCTTGTGCTTCTTCGGCTCATCAACGTTAGTTCTTGCCGCCAGCCAGTGGTATCCAACCTGGTGCGCCATGGTACTATACACCTTCTGCCCGTTAATGATGTAATCATCGCCATCACGCACAGCGCGCGTCTGCAACGATGCCAGATCAGTGCCTGCATCGGGCTCAGTGTAGCCTAGAGAGAACTCGATCTCCCCGCGAGCAATTTTAGGTAACCACTCCTTCTTCTGCTCCTCCGTGCCATGCCTCATGAGAATGGGGGCGACTATAGCGATGCCGCTCCCGCCTGCAGCTACCCCATAATTCAGCATCTCTGCCGCAAATATAAACCTATCCCCCAAGGGGCGTCCCTGCCCGCCGTACTCTTTAGGCCAGGTGAGTGCTAACCACCCTTTCTCACCGACCTTGCGCATCAATTCTTTCGAGTGAGGCCCCCTTTCGTAGTACTTCCCGCCTGCCCTTTCCTCGACCATTTCAGGGGTTACCACTTCACTCAAGAAATCCCGGACCTCCTGCCTAAACTCTTCTTCCTTCTCGCCAAACGCAAAATCCATTGCTCCGTTCTCCTCTCTTTCGCTTTCTAGTTGGTTTGGTTGCCGACTTCACAGAGTGCGTTTGCTCGCGCAGTGCTTTTGGAATCTACCAGTGACACCTGCCACAAAAAACATCTCAGCTCACCTATAACGATAAGGATGGGTGTGCGATTACGTCTCACAGCCTATTCCACCTGTTGTATATTCGAGGTATCATATATGGGACACCGTTAACTATGTTAACACTACCAAAAAGGAATGTCAACCAAGGCTCCTTTCTGGTGCCAAGGCTCCTTTCTGGTAGCGTCAAGTTTATTGTGTAAATTCAATTAAGGGTTTATCCTTCCATGATTGATTAAGATGACTGATAACTCCGTAGACAATACGATCAACACTCTGGGAATTGGTAAAGCAGCTCATGGGTCTAACGCGGCGCCGCACTTCTCTGAAAGACCTCTCTATCACATTCGTAGTCCTCACCTTTACACTGTGAGATAAAGCAGCATCAAAGAAGCTGAGGAGTCCATCCAGGTCCTTTTCCAGACAGTTGACTGCCCTGGGATAAAGGGTATACCATTTCCACCTCCAATCTTTGTAGTTTTTGACAGCCTCTTTCCTATGCTGTGCCAGGTAAATTAGCCTGGCTCCAGCTATACACTCTTCTCTATCCTTCACCCGCAGCTTGTTGGACACATTCCTCAGCTTATGCGTCCAACACCTCTGTTTAGCTATATAGGGATATACTGTCTCTAAAGCCCTGTGCAACCCCGGACAGCCATCAGTGATAATCAAATCACAATTCTTGCTCTCAACACCCCTATTATATAAGTCATTTTATATAAGTCATTTAAAAACGCCTCCCATCTAGCTTCGCTTACATCTGCTGCCTGACGGAAATTGATAATCTCCCTCTTCCCTTCTCAGGTGATGCCATAAGCGCATAATGCTTGACGAAGGCAATCAACGACTGGTCGTTGCGTAGCCTTTAAGTGAAACTGATCAAGATGGGGGGACGGATTGTGCGCCATGCTCGGCAGATTATCTTCCAGCTAGCTGAGGTGGCAGTGTCCAGAGACCTATTTGCTGCCATTCTGGAGCGGATAACCAGGTTATGCCTGTCACCCGGCTAGGCACACCTGAGGGCGGGCAGGCAGTCAGGTGAAAAAGATAGGGAAAGTATCTCGTCTCTTTCCATGTGGAGAGCTTCGCCAGCGCTGATAGACGAGGATTCTGCGTGCTGCAGGGCTCAGAGACGGTTATTGACAACCAGGTGCCATAGATATATTATTGGTGACAAGAGCAATGAGAGTCTGGATGTCTCATTGCGAATTGAAATGGGAAATGTCGGTTAATACACCCCTGTTCAAGATGGTCACCAAACAGAAACAGACATGTAGCGCGAGGACTGTCATTGTGAGCCGAAGCTGCGAGAAACAAGGTGACGAAGCAGTTACTGAAGCAACCCAGGCTCGCCTCAGACAACCTCAAAAGGCCGCTCTGCATATGATACATTAAACCACCGTGCCCAAAAAGCCAACCGAGCTTTCGATAAAGGAGTTTAGGGGTGATCAGGGATTTCAATAGTAAGAGCCCCAAAATAGCAGACTCGGCATTTGTTAGCGAAGCTGCCTATATCACTGGCAATGTCGAAATTGGTGAAAACTCCAGTGTCTGGCCTGGAGCAGTCATCAGAGGTGATTTTGGCAAAATAACAATCGGAAACAACACCAGCATCGAAGACAACTGCGTTGTGCATAGCGGAACTGACGTCAGTATCGGCAACAACGTAATCATCGGTCACAGCGCCGTTGTCCACTGCCGTAGAATTGGCAACAATGTCCTTGTCGGCAACAATGCCACCATCCTTAATGGCGCCGAGATTGGCAACTTCTGCATTATTGGCGCTGGCTCTCTGGTGCCACCAGAGACGAAGATACCAGACAACTCATTGGCTATCGGCATGCCTTCCCGGATAAAGAGACAGCTATCTCCCGAGCAGATAGCTGAGCTGAAAGATGGTGTACAGATTTACACGAGGCTAGCCCAGGACTATAAACAGCAACGGCTTTGAGGCACTAAGGGTCCGCAAAAATAGCGAGGACTGATATCAGGAACGACTTTGCCTTTTCTTCCTATACTGGCTCGCCGATATTTCTCCCGGTTTTTCGCCTCCTAGTACCAATTTACTAGATTACAGGGCTCCGAGAGGTAGATTGACAAACAGGTGCCATGGATATATTATTAGTGCCAATAGTGATAGGGGGGCAGGATATCTTAGGGCGAGAAAAGCGTGGGAAGGCAGATATAGCGACATAGTCTTTTGTGATTCGTGTAACAGAAACTGTATCAGTTTTATTCCTGAAATCGGAAAACTTTTAGTCCCGCCAGGCTCGCCATTGTGTCGTCTTAATGAACGTGCCGGCAAGGATGCGAAAAGCCTACTGTGAAGAATTTAGGAGGCAAATGGCAGGCCACACCAAGCTGAACTGTTTTGAGTTTTAATCTGAAAGGAGCTTATCTGGATGGATAAAGAGATGAGAAGCTTCATTGAGTCAAAGTTCCGGGTTCCTGTGGTTGAGGGGCAGGACAAGGTTTGCTCGGTGGAGGAAGCTGTGAGGAGGCATGTAAGGGAGGGAATGGCCATCCACTTTGGGGGAATAGCTGGAGTGTTGGGCTACCAACTCATAAGGGAATTCTGGGGCAAGAACCCCGATTTCACTCTGATCAACCAGGGCGTGACCGGAAGCCTGCTTGCTTTGATTCACGGTAGACTCATGAGAAAGGCCGCAACCAATTTCGCCGGCAACGGATATCCTAGTCCAGGTCCTAATCCCCTCGTACAGAAAGCCTATCTCTCCGGTGAAGTGGAATTCGAGAACTGGACGATGCGTACCATTCCCCAAATGCTCCTGGCAGGGGCAATGGGGTGGGGTTTCATCCCCACGAAGTCGCTTTTGGGGAGCTCCATGGAGGAGGAAAACAAGGAATCGTTTATGGTCATGGATGACCCCTTCAATCCGCATGAGAAAATAGGGTTGATGAAAGCTCTGAGACCGGACATAACCTTCGTTCACGGCATTGCTGCGGACCGTTGTGGAAACACCATAATGACGGATCCGCTGGGGCCTGATGCCTTCGGGGCATGGGCTGCAAGAAGTGGGGTGATAGTCAGCGTAGAGAAGGTTGTCCCTACGGAGTATATCCGCAGACATTCACATCTCGTGCGGATCCCATCCTATCTGGTGCTGGCAGTTTGCGAGGTACCTTATGGAGCTCATCCAGGTGGGATGATATGTGAAGGCTTGCCTGAATTTGAGGCCTATTTCCCCGACTACGATTTTATTGCTGAGACCAATGAAGCGTCGAATAACGAGGAAACGTTCTCCACGTGGATACAACACTGGATTCTAAGCTGTAAGGACCACAGCGACTACTTGGCCAAAGTCGGTAACGAAAGGCTCCTCTACCTGAAAGGGAAGGCCGATTCCGATGCCTGGGTAGCTGAAATACTATCTGAGATCCCAGGGATGGATTTCGAAAGGCAGCCAAATTCCCTGGAGAGGATGGTGGTAGCTGGTGCGAAGGTAATAGCCGAGAAGTGTATCGCGGAAGGATACAAGACAATACTGGCCGGTATAGGGTTCCCCAACTTATCAGCTTGGCTTGCCGTATATGAACTCAAGGAAAGAGAGCACGATGTGGATTTGATGGCCGAGATAGGTATGTATGGTTTCTTGCCAAGACCATCAGACCCATTCCTATTCAGCTACCATGACTTGCCCACATGCAAGATTCTGACCAGTACAGACACGACTCTCGGGTTTTTCGTTGGAGGTTCATCAAACCGATGTATGGGGGTTTTGGGAGCGGCTCAGGTGGATAGATTTGGAAATGTAAACACGACCAAGATTCCCGGCAGATTGTACATCACCGGTTCCGGAGGCGCCAATGACGTAGCCAGTACCAGCAGGGAGACGGTGGTTGTGGCCAACTCGGGCAGGCGGAGGTTGGTGGAGAGAGTGCCCTACATTACCTATCCAGGGAAGAATGTGAGGACTCTAGTCACGGACGTCGGCGTTTTTGAGAAGGTTGGCGGCAAGGAAACCTTCGTGCTTACAGCCTACATCCCTGCTGAAGCGACCCAGAAGGAAGAGGAGGCCGTAGCCGAGATAAAGGAAAAGGTGGGCTGGGAACTCGACGTCGCCCCAGATTTAAAAGAAGTCCAGCCGCCGACCAAGGAAGAAATAACCATGCTGAGGCTCTTTGACCCTAAAGGATATTTCATAGGGTCGTAACTTGCGCCTGCGATGGAGCCTGTACTCAAGATGCAAATGTGCTTGAGTCCACAGACGGGGGCCGCAGTGTACAATAGACAGGAATTCTGGTCTAACTTTCAGACCCACCACCGAGCTGTCGGTGCCCTGACTGTGGCTTGATGATGCTTGAGTCGCAGCAATCCGGGCGATTGTCAGGCGGACTGCGAATCGGCCCATAAGTATCTCTTAATCTTGGCCTGCTGACTGCCCATTTTGGCTGATGATTTACACTCATGGCGGGAAGAGGATTTGTTATGCTCTTCGCCGGATTCTCTGGTCTCAGCCCCACAGTAGCTTGCTTTACATAGACGAGGATTTTGGGGGCTGCAATACACGACTCGCGTGTCGAGGATTACTACAGGGCTCCGAGATGGAGATTGACAACCAGATGCCATGGATATGTTATTGGTGACAAGAGCGAGGAGGAATCAGGATACCCCACCACGAGTTGAAATGGGAAATGTCGGTCTACACCGCTTCAGCAGTTATGTGGAAAACCGGGACCTGCCCAGACTATTGCTTCAGAGTAGCCACCCTCATGCGACCTGTGCTATTATTCCCATTGAAGAAGGACTGATGGAGGTACAACAATGGTGAACCCTTCTCGTTTCTCTCTTGAGGGAAAGGTAGCCCTGGTGACTGGGGGCAGTCGTGGCATTGGCAGGGCTACTGCTTTGGGATTTGCCGAGGCTGGAGCCGACGTGGTGGTCGCCAGTCGGAAATTGCCTGACCTGGAGAAAGTAGCTGATGAAATCAGAGGTGTAGGCAGAAAGGCGTTGCCCGTGGTGGCCAATGTTGGCAGAATGGATGATATTGGCAGGCTGGTAGAGACGGTGGTGGCCGAGTTTGGCACGATTGATATCCTGGTCAATAATGCTGGCACCAACCCGGCTATGGCCTCCGTATTGGACATAGATGAACGCCTCTGGGATTCCATCATCAACTTGAATCTGAAAGGCGTGTATTTCCTGAGCCAGGCAGTAGCTCGGGTCATGAAGGACCACGGCGGCGGCAGAATCATCAACGTGTCTTCAGTGGACGCATATAAACCTGAGTACCATGGAGCCATTTACGCTATCTCCAAGGCTGGTTTGTTGATGATGACCAAGTCCATGGCGTTTGAGTTAGCTCCGCATGACATAAGAGTGAATGCCATAGCCCCGGGGCCAGTGAGCACCAACCTCCTCAACTCCCGTTGGTTTCACCTCCCAGAGGAGGAAACCAAGGCTCAGAAGGCAGCGCTGGTGAAGATGACTTTACTACGGCATATAGCTGAGCCCGATGAGATGGTGGGTGCCATGATCTACCTGGCGTCTGATGCCTCCAGCTATACGACCGGAGAGACCATCCTCGTGGATGGTGGCGTGTTACTTGGCCCGATGCCACGGGCGGGTTGGTAGTACCAGACCGACGCGCCTTGGAAGACCAGGAAGTCCGCACACCCGAGGCTGACTGTAAATCGTCAGGGAAAATGGGCGCCCGTCTTCGCAAAGGAATAGCTTATCTTCCCCCATTGGCTCAAGAGGGCGTGAGTCCTCCACGTAAAAGTTCAGTGCGTATTCGGTATCCTTGCTAAGAGGTACAAGACGCTGCTTGCTTGCCTTATATTTGCTTCCCTTGCCAGTAACCATCAAGGTGTCCTGTGGGAACTTGAAATCGTCTCTATTGAGATTTACCAGTTCGCCCAATCGTATTCCGGTGTCAATCAATAAACTCAATATGGCTTCGTCTCGATCGGCAATCCAGCTATGCTCATTAGCTCTAGCTGCCTTGAACAGGGCTTGAAGCTCATCCTCAGTTAAGACCCTTGGCAATTTTGTTGGCAGTTTAGGTGCTCTTACCGTAATGATCGGATTGTCTTTAAGGATACCTTCGCGCTGGAGCCAACTGTAAAATCGGCGGACGCCTCTATAGTAATTGTTGATGGTGCTTTGGCTTAACCTACCACCCGCGCTAATCGTTGGCCGATCCTGCCACCTTTGCCTTTGTCGCAGGGCAGCCAGGAACCGTCTCAAGTCGTCCGCAGTGACCTTTTTGACATCTTCGATGCCGCCTAGGAATGCGGAAAAGTACCTCATGCTATTGGTTACGTGATTGATACCACCCTTGCTCATCCCCTCGGCTTGGGCTGCTAACTTGTAGCGGTTTAACAGGCTATCAACGCTCATTCTTCTGACGCAAGTTCCCCTCTCGTATCTATTGGAGCGGGTGATGGGATTCGAACCCACGACGTCTTGCTTGGGAAGCAAGCACTCTACCGCTGAGTTACACCCGCCAAAATCGTATCTATTCCAGTTCCGAGTTCCCCTATATGTCAAAGCAGAATATAACTATATCTGCAAACATATATTCCCGTATGCTCTGTGTTTCAGGGCATCTGCTCCTTCAAACCTTATCAGCACCTTAGCCA
>QYPU01000113.1 GCA_007280145.1 Dehalococcoidia bacterium
GCACCAATTGTTATCCACCATGGCAAGGCTAAAGCCTTGCGCTACATGTTTATTATTTTGCTGATAGTGATACCGTGTGAGTGTCACCTATCTATTAGGTCATATCTGCATCCAATGCAGCGGCAATCTCATAAAAAGTTAAAAGGCAAAATGCAAAAAGCAACCACTGAAATCCTAAGCACGAAATCCGGAATCTTGAACAATATCTAAATTCAAATCACCAAAAAGATGTTTGAAATTTTGAGTTTTGGTCATCTGAATTTATTCCGAAAATAGGTCCTCGTACTCTGCCCGGGTGGATTGGAGTATCGGCTCCAATCATGCCTAGAGCGGATGCTCTAGGCTACCCCTACTTTCATGATTCGTTGGTGGGCATGCGCCCATGTCCGTTTGTTTGTTTAGGGTTTAGAAATTAGGATTTAGGATTTATCCCTTTGTGAGGCACGTAGTGCCGTGGCAATCTCGGTGGGGTGACAAATGATGTCAGGGAGATTGCTTCGCTCCACTCGCAATGACGAATAGAAATTCGCACTCACGGATTAGGGACGGACTGACTAGAGGGAATTGAGTATGCTTTCTATTTCATCCTGGCTTTGGAAGGAACCAGGTCTTATATTCCTGATAATTCCGTCGGCATCGATAAAGATATTGACCGGAGCAACTCTGGGCGCAAGGCCGTATTTTATACCAACCTTATCGTCTGGGTCGGGCAGGGCAGGAAAGGTTGTTAGCTTCTCTTCATCCACGTGTTTCTTAACCCTAGACAGGGAATCCTCTCGATAAACAGTTAGCACCACGAGCTTCCTACCTGGCTGCTCAAAGGCAGCCTCAATGTAAGGCATCTGCTCTGTGCATTCTACACAATACACAGATGTGAACACGAGCAGCACTGGTTTTCCTCGAAAATCGCTTAGGCTTACACTTTCGCCATCGATATTTTTCAAGGTAAAATCGGGGGCTTTGTCACCTATCTGAGGAATTGTAGCTACACCCCCACAGCCCACCATTATCAACGCTATGGACATGATGATTGCTAACATTATCAGAAACTTCGCTTTTATGATAACAAGTACTCCTTTTGGGTACGAGATTCTAGAATTGGGCAAATCGGCCGAGCCATTCTAGATTACCGAAGAACATAAATATCCCAACAACTATAAGCAGCACGCCACTTACTATGGAAATTGTGCCCAGATGACGGTTCAAGCCTTTCCACAGCGGCATAATTGCTCCCCAGGCCAGGCCGATTATGATAAAGGGAATACCCAACCCCAGGGAATAAATGGCCAGCAATAAGGCGCCTTGCCCAACCGTTTGTGAACTCCAGGCCAAAGCCAGAATAGCGCCCAGTATCGGGCCAATGCAGGGTGTCCATCCTAAGGCGAAAACGGCACCTATCAGAATGGAACGGAGGTAGCCAGGGTTGCTGCCAACAGATGGGCTGATACGTTTTTCATAGTTTAGCCAGGACAACTTGTAGGCAGCTATAAGAAATATGCCAAAGGCAATGATTACGCCACCAGCTATCTGGCGCAGCAAAGTTGAATGGACAGTTATAGCTGTGCCAACTAAACCTATCGAGGCACCCAGAGCAACAAAAATGAGCGAAAAGCCGAGCACGAAGCTAAGGCTATGAAACAAAGCTGGCAGGTAGCTTGTCCTCGTATTTGGGTCAATGGCAGTAATGCCCGCCAGGTTGGCCAGATAGGCTGGTACCATGGGCAAGACACACGGAGAGAAAAAGGAAAGCATGCCAGCCGTAAAGGCAACAATATAGGGAATCTCCATCATTTATCCCTCTATTTGGCTAGCACAACATCCAGCAATTTCTTAAACTGGTCCTTCGGCTTAAAGCCAATTACATGCTCTACGGGTTTTCCATCTTTGAATATCATAATAGTCGGGATGCTCATAATGCTGTATTTAGAAGCTACGAAGGGAGCTTCATCCACATTTACCTTGGCGAATTCCACCTTACCATTATAGTCTTTGGCTAACTCCTCGACGATAGGGGAAACCATCCGGCACGGCCCGCACCACGGCGCCCAGAAATCCACCAGCACTGGTTTTGATGATTCTAAGACGATTTTATCAAAGCTACTCTGGTCTACGGTTGTTATATTTTCTGGCACAGTTTTAACCTCCTAAACTTGTCCTTGTGTTGATTGTGACTGTCTCTTTGCAAGTGCATTGATGGCAGTGCCTTCTATACAGGCATTATTCTCAATGTAGTTATCGCTAGCTACAATACAATCTTTTAAAACAGCATGTTCACCTACCCCAACCTTTCGCCATAAAATTGAGCTTTCTATTATAGCACCATCATGTATATTGCACCCCGAGCCAATAACCACCGGCCCCTTGAGCTGGACTCCTTTACTGATAGTGCAATCTCTATCCATTAATATCGGCCCGGTTAACTCGGCTCGGGGATGAACAGAGCTTTGCTTATCTACGCGGATATCTCCAGCTTGAAAAGCAACCTGGGCACTTTTGCCACAGAGCAGGTCACGGTTTAGTTGTAAATATTTTTCGGGGGTCCCCATATCTATCCAGTAGGTATCGGTAGCATAGCCGAAGACAGGTTCTCCCTCGGCTAGAAGTTGAGGGAAGACATCACGTTCAAACATAAAGTGCTTGCCCTGAGGTATACGCTCCAGGATTTCACCTTCCAAAATGTAAACGCCAGCATTAATCAGGTTGCTGGTGACTTGCTCCCAGCTCGGTTTCTCGACAAAGCGGGTTACCCGCTGTTGGTTGTTGGTCTCAACGACACCGAATTGAGTTGGGTCGTCTACCGGGGTCAAGGCAATAGTTACTTTAGCCCCCTTATTTTTATGGAAATCGAGCATATCGGTAAGGTCAATGTCGGTAAAGATATCACCATTTATGACAAAAAAAGTATCATTGACATATTGCCCGGCATTCTTGACAGCCCCGGCGGTGCCCAGTGGAATCGATTCAACACTGTAGACCAGCTTAGCATCCAGTTGGCTAGCACCACCAAAATAGTCTGTAATAGAGTCAGGCTTATAACCCAGAGCTAGTATAATTTCACCAATGCTGTGATTGCTGAGATAGCGGACCACATATTCAATGAACGGTTTATTCAGAACTGGTACCATAGCTTTCACTGTAGAGTAGGTAAGTGGACGCAGCCTGGTACCTTCACCGCCAACTAGAATAACCGCTTTCACTGAGCTTTTGGCTTTCTCATCAATAATTCTACTGCTTATTTTACTCTATTTCCTCTGGCCAGGCAAAGTCTTGTATGCGTCTAGTAGTTCGGTGACACCTTAGTCTTTTTTCAAGGTCTTAGGGAGGCGCAAGTGGTTCTCTCTTTTTCGTCTTTGCGAGGAGCGTAAGCGACGAAGCAATCTCGTAGGAAGGGGGCAACTATTAGTCCTGATTTCCCATATCAAACTGGGGGTATAGGCAAGCTTCTATGGTAAAATAGCTTCAAAAGCCCCTTGTTTAGCTTCATCAGAGGGGGCTGGCTGGAGGAACCTAATGGGTGAAAAAACTGAGTATTCATTGAAGCTTCAATTCGATAAGAGGCTCAGGCTAGAGTTCCACGGGGCCAGGATCACCTCCGATGCAGGACTGCTGGCCTGTCGAGAACTGGATGGAGTGCTGGGATTGACGGAGATGGCACCGATCTGTCTGCAAGAGACCCGCGGTGGCAGGAATGTGCAGCATGAGTTGGTGCCACTGTTGCGGCAGTCAGTGCATAGTCGTCCGGCAGGGTACGAGGACACCAATGATGCGGTACGGCTGGCTAGTGATCCCGCTATGCAAGCGGTGGTTGGTCGCCGTGCCCTGGAGAAGCAGGCGGCCAGCACCAATACGCTGAGCCGGTTTGAGACCGAGGTGCTTGTTACCAAAGAGAACCTGAGAGGACTGGGGCAACTGAACGCTGAATGGGTAAACCATGCCATGGCTCGAACCAAACACCGGCGGATCATTCTGGACATGGACAGGTCGGAGAGCCCCGTGTATGGCGAGCAGGAAGGAGCAGCCTACAACGGTCATTTTGAGTGTGTCTGCTACCACCCCCTGTTCTGTTTTAACCAGTTTGGGGATTGTGAGGGAGCAGTCCTCAGACCAGGCAATGTGCACAGTGCCGAGGGATGGTGAGAGGCATTGGAGCCCATCTTCAAACGGTATGGAAAGACTGGAGTGCGTCTGTATTTCAGGGCAGATGCTGCCTTTGCAAAGCCCGAGGTTTACCTCTATCTGGAGGAGCACAGTTTCCTGTACGCCATTCGTCTGCCAGCCAACGATGTCCTGGAACGGGAGATTAAGCACCTGCTGAAACGTCCTGAAGGGGAGTCATCTGAGAAGCCCATAATCCGCTACCACGACTTCCAGTATCAGGCAGGGAGTTGGGACCGGCCACGGCGGGTGGTGGCCAAGGTGGAATGGCACGGGGAAGACTATTCCCCCGCGTAGGCTTCATCATGACCAACCTCTCCGCCAGACCTGAGGGTGTGGTCCACTTCTACAACAGACGTGGAACGGCAGAGCAGTGGATTAAGGAAGGCAAGTATGCCCTAACTGGACACGGCTCTCCTGCCATCGTTTTGTTGCTAACCAGGTGCGGCTCCAGCTTTTCATCCTCGCCTACAATCTGGGGAACTTCCTGCGCAGGTTATGCTTGCCGAAGAAAATCAACGACTGGTCATTACGTAGCCTTCAAGTGAAACTGATCAAGATGGGGGGACGGATTGTTCACCATGCTCGGCAGATTATCTTCCAGCTGGCTGAGGTGGCGGTGCTCAGAGACCTATTTGCTGCCATTCTGGAGCGGATAACCAGGTTATGCCTATCACCCGGCTAAGCACATTCGAGGACACGCAGGCAGCCAGGTGAGAAAGATAGGGGAAGTATCGCTTCTCTCCAAGTGGAGAGCTTTGCCAGCGCTGATAGACGAGGATTCTGAGGCCTGTAGTGCACGGCTCGCATGTCGAGGACTACTGTAGGGCTCCGAGAGGGGGATTGACAACCAGATGCCATGGGTATATTATTGGTGACAAGAGCGATGAGGTATCCTGATCCCTCATTGCAAGTTGAAATGGGAAATCCCAAATAATAGGTGAACCTATCGATAGTACTATTCTTGACAGCCCAAAATATTTTGCTACAATATGATAAAATAAATATGCGGGGTAGCAAAAATAAAAAAGGAGGTAATTAATTCATGAGAAAATCTTGGGGAATGGTCAGTTTCATATTGTTTTGCATAGGCGTGGTACTAGCTGTTATTGGAGGTATAGTACTTCCCGCAAATGCCATCATTGCAATGGTACTAGCAGTCTTCGGCCTGGCAATCGGGATTATCTATGTTGTCTATGCCAAACAAGTTGAGGGCTTGCATACCTTGCTTCTTGCTACTATAGCCCTGTTGGCAATGACAGCTGCTTTCGCTCCCATTGCAGTTGTGGGCGTAGGTGAAGCAATTACCAGCATGCTCGTCAACTTCGCTGCCCTGATGGCACCAGTGGCCCTTATTGCTGCAATAAAAGCACTGCTAACAATAGGTATGGAGAAGTAGCTTTAAGAAGTAGTCTAACCTATAATCCAGAGCTAGACAAATCTCTGCAAATCCTGTATTATTGGTTATGGGGGTCACCATACCATGAGGCGTATGGTTGTTGGCCACAGGTATTCGGTTCTGGTCAGGTATGGATGGCCCCCTACTGCTGCCTCATTGAATTAGTTCATAGCCCTTAAACATATCTTCTCAACTCAAATAGCTTGCCGCAGTGCGGGCATCGAGGGCAGCACTCCTCACATTGAGCGACTTCCCCCACCGGACCGACCGCACACTCGCCGTTATGTTCAAGCTGGCGAGGCAGGTAGATGGCGTCACATTTCTTACAATAGCGGACGCTTGCTTTTTCCCCTATTAGATTGCTTCGCTCCGCTCGCAATGACACAGAAGCACGCATTGACATGTGCCCCTTCTGAGTCTGTAGGGGTGAGGGCATTATCAAAGCTATCAGTCTGGTTTATCAAACTGGGTATTAGACCCGAAAGAATAGAACCTGGACATCCTGAGCAAAATGGCAGGCATGAGCGAATGCATCGAGTCTTAAAAGAAACAACTGC